>NZ_QBJC02000020.1:0-91772 GCF_003057695.2 Pseudocitrobacter sp. RIT415
AGCCAGTTTTACATTTTGTTACATTATTAAAACTTGTTTAATTAATTTTGCCTACCTAAATTTTAGATTAATTCATATTTCGTAGTTGATTGGCATTGCCGCGCTTCTTGCGGTGGCCTGAGCATGCTTGTGTTGTTTTAATACCTTATATTTCAATTAGATAAATTGGCATATATCTCTCTGGAGTGAACCATGAGAATCAATAAAAATCCGTCAGAGCCCAGATTCTTGTTTCTGATAACCAAGCCGTCATTACAATCAACGCTTTTGTTACAAGCACTTAAAAAGCGCTTCTACAACGAAGTCACTCTTAAACACTGTGATGTCATCGACAGTTCGGCGATTGAAGATGGCGATCTTCTTTTATTCGACATGATGTCCCTTGAAGAACACACATCACGGCAGTGGTGCCAGGATTTACAAAACTGCCAGAAAAAGTTTAAAACACTACTTTTTAATATACCGCCGCATTATCATCACCGTGAAATTGTCGAATGGCCGATGATTAGCGGTATATTTCATACAGAAACCGGCGAAGAAAATTTAATTGAAGGTATCAAAACCGTATGCCGGGGTGAAAAATTCTTTCCAAAGTCGATTAATGACTATCTTACACAGCAGCTAAATTTGTCCCATCCGCAGTGGAATGAAACCGTTGACCTGACACATCGCGAAAAGCAGATTCTCGGTAAACTTCGACAAGGTGCTTCTAACATCGAAATTGCCCATCTGCTGTTCATCAGTGAAAACACTGTCAAAACGCATATCTACAATCTCTTCAAAAAGCTTTCGGTGAAGAACCGAACTCAGGCCGTATTTTGGGCGAACAAATACCTACGGTGACGACAATGAAAACCGTTCCTCTATTGGCGACTGTTCTGCTTTTACACCTGGCGCCAGCCACGGCTGCAGAACTTGAAGTTCCAGGGTTGATTGTCACACGTGCCGTAACCTCGGTAGGACAAAAATTCTGCCGTGACTTTAGCGAACACTGGACAGATAATAAAATAAACCTGAGTATTATTGAACGCCCCAGCGCACGCTGGGGCAGTATTATGACTATTCGTTATGATCAAGACATTGTCTTTCAGACGATTGTCTCACCTGTCATGCGAAATTATGATGCGGTCATTACTCAAGCCGTCGCATCAGTACAGGAAGAAATACAAAAAAGGATTATAAATCAAGCATTATTACAAACTGGAGACCTTTCCTCCGACGAATATTAATCTGGAATATTTTATCGAAAATAGTCCTTTTGTGCTGATGTAATTTACAACCCGGAAATTAGTCGTAGCGCAATTAATTCTTATTGATTGCGCTCACGGCTTCTTGCGTAAATATTTCACAGAGGGGTCTTTAAATGTCACCATTCAGAGAGGCAAGAACAAGATGCGTATCGTTACTCTGGCAGTTGTAGCTGGACTCTTGTCTGGGTGCATTACAACGCCACCACAAGAAGCCGCCAGGCCCACATTACTCCCACGCGATGCGACCTATAAAGATCTGGTATCGCTCCCTCCGCCGCGCGGAAAAATATATGTCGCCGTCTATAATATCCAGGATGAGACGGGCCAGTTCCAGCCCTATCCGGCCAGTAACTTTTCTACATCAGTTCCGCAAAGCGCCACAGCAATGTTGGTTTCCTCTCTGAAAGACTCGCGCTGGTTTGTTCCTCTGGAGCGTCAGGGGTTAAATAACCTGCTCAATGAACGAAAAATTATTCGTGCCGCCCAGCAAAATGGTACCGTGGGCGATAATAACGCCAGCCCGCTGCCTTCGCTTTATTCGGCTAATGTGATTGTCGAGGGTTCAATAATTGGCTACGCCAGTAATGTTAAAACCGGCGGTTTTGGCGCGCGCTATTTTGGTATTGGCGGCAGTACCCAGTATCAATTAGATCAGGTGGCGGTTAATCTGCGTATTGTGAATGTCCATACCGGCGAAGTGCTCTCCTCGGTAAATACCAGCAAAACGATCCTCTCTTATGAAATTCAGGCGGGCGTCTTCCGCTTTATTGATTACCAGCGACTATTAGAAGGCGAAGCGGGCTTTACCACCAACGAACCGGTAATGACCTGCCTGATGTCAGCCATTGAGGAAGGCGTCATCCACCTGATCAATGATGGGATTAACAAAAAACTGTGGGCGCTGAGTAATGCCGCAGATATTCACTCTGAAGTCCTGACGCGTTATCGCAAAGAAGCGGAAGAAGGCTTGCTGATGCCCGATGAACTCACGCAAGCGCCGCCGCCGCAAACGGTTCGCCCCACTGTACCGGCGCAGTCAGCACAGCAAAATCTCGCCCCGCCGCAAGCACCGTTGCCGAAAGCCGCGAGCGAGAGCAGCTCCTGATGGCATATGCCGGCTGTCACCTTTTCGCAGCCGGTTTTTTAATTCCGTTATTCTGCGCATAAAAAAGCCGCCACAACGTGGCGGCTCATCAGGCAAAATATTGCTTAGTGTTGATTCACAATGGCTGTGTTACCAGACCCGGTCTGTTTCACATATGCCGTGGTTGACACGCCTGCGACGGTCTGATTAATGTTCACGCTGCTGCCATTAGCGCTGGTTTGCAGCACTTTAGCCGCTGCGACCAGGGTGCCGTAACTGCCGCCGTGTTTATCATCATCAAACGATTTATCCCAGCTGCTGCCACCACTCTGATTAATGACAACATCGCTGTCTTTGGTACCACTAGTCTGGTCAACATCCACCAGACCATTATTAACGTTAGTAATTGCGGTGACCGTGTTACGACTGGTTCCGCCGCTTTGATCGATAGTGGCGATACCATTACTGCTATTTTGTTCAAGCGTAATGGTGTTGCTGCTACCATTCTGGTTAACCGTAGCATCGTTTTTGAAACCAAGCTGTGTCACATCCAGCACGTTGCCGCCGCTGCTGTGACCACTGCCGCCTTTACGATCGTTTTTACCGTTGTAGAAGCCACCGCCGGTTTGCGTCAGATCTGCGGTATTGTAGTTACCTTTCTGTTTCAAATTCAGGTCGTTAAAGCTACCCGACTGGTTGACGGTGGCGCCGTTGCCTTGCCCATTCTGGCTAATATAGGCTTCGTTATAGTTACCGGAGAGGTTCGCCGTCAGGTCATTTTTCCCTTTCTGGTAAATCACCGCCTTATTATGTGTACCTGATTGGCCAGGACTGTAGATGTGGTTATCACTCTGGTCCTGGTTAATCACCATTTGGTTATCGGAACCACTTTGGGTGAAGGTATTACCGGAAGAGCCACCTTTAGAGTCGAGCAGGCCTGTACCGATGGTGTTGTTTTTACCCCCGCTTTGGCGGATATACAACAGGCTGTCTTTTGCGGTTTGCAGGGTGCTCAGTGAGTTATTGCCCCCTTCCTGATAAATCAGCGTTGATGAGCCTTTTGCCCCATCCTGCTCGACGTTGGCCAGATTATTGCCGCTACCATACCCCAAGCCGCCTTTATCATCCCAACCGCCATGACCGCCGTGGCCACTGCCGCTGGAGCCGCCCTGGTAGATGGCAACGTGTTCGCTGTTGCTACCCGCATTCGGCCCAAAGCCTGGCAATTCGCTACTGTGCGCGGCAACCGCGTCGTTAGCAAGCCCCGCGGTTGAGGTGAGCTCGGAATTACCACCGTTGGTTACCGCAGGTCCGGTATATTGCGCGAAGGCACTTCCAGAAATAACTAATGATGCAATTGCTGTCAATTTCCAGAGATTCATAGTAGTACCTATTATGTAGTTAACGTAACGGGTTAAATGGACTACCTCGTATAGCCATGAGTGACTTTTACGCTGATAGTTTTACCTACTCCAGTTTGACTGACTTTAATACCTGCCAGGTTATTTCCAACCTGAACAATTTTCGCATAATTTGAATAACCGTCCTGAGAAATAGCCGCTGCGTTCCCAGAACCTTTTTGTATTATTTCAGCATCATTGCCCCAACCCGCCTGACTAATAATAGCAAGATCATTATTACCATAGAGTTGGGTAATGTCAGCCGTATGCCCTCCACCTTGTTGTTGAATAATAGCGTTGGTATTTCTACCGGTATGGTATTGATCAATATCAGCCCGGAGCCCATCCCCATTCTGTTTGATCCATGCGTTAGTCGCATTGCGAGGTAAGTTCAATTTATCTGGTAATGCGTAATCTTCAGCAGACAGAGAGGACAAATCAGGATGTTCATTTGATTGAGAATGCGCATAAACTCCCACAGGAGTGAATGACAATAGTGCTGCGAGGACATAGCCTCTCATAGAATACCTCCAGTCAATATTATTAAACTATTGTGTACCCCCTCGTAAAAATGAATAAGCTACTGCATCCCGGTACGCCACCAGGTATATACGAAATTTCACATATGGTAATAAGCGTATTCACCAGCGATTATTTCGCACTCATACAAAAATAGGATTTGTCCGTGACTGTCAGCAAAAAGTACTATTTTTCTGGGTTGGCATTATCTTGTAAATAAAAATGCGATTGATTTTAATCAATAATTTTATTTTATACTTTTTTATTGAACGTCTCTACATGAAATGTCGTGGAATTCTTTTCCTCGGGAACTATGATAAAAATGTCGTGATACCACGCGTTCTCAAAAACAATATCGCAATATTTGATTGAGGGCACACCATGTCAAAACGTCATAAAGTGCTGTTGAGTCTGGCGGGCATTATGCTGGCCAACGTCTGTATTGCCGGGCAACTTGTCTATACGCCGGTAAACCCCAATTTTGGCGGTAATCCATTGAATGGCTCCACGCTGCTTTCCGAAGCGCAGGCGCAAAACGGCTATTCTGCGCCGAACTCTGATGATTCGTATGATCAAACTTCAGCACTCAGTGCCTTTACATCATCGATCCAGTCCCAGTTGCTGGGGAGTTTGATGGGTAACGTCAGTCAGGGGAAACCCGGTAAACTGGTGACGGAAGATTTCATCGTCAATGTGACCAACACGGATGGACAGCTGGTGATGAATATTACCGACAGAAAAACCAATCAAACTTCGCAAATTGAAATTAGTGGCATGAGCAACTAACACACCTCTGGAATGAAAACCGGCGACACATGGTCGCCGGTTTTCATTCTTCTACTGCGCGTTGCGTTGAAGCCGATGTTCGCCGGTTGGCCAGCCACAGCCCAGCGTTTTTCATCGCAAAGCCAAATATCAACCCCACCGCCAGTGAAGGCACCACCAGACGCCAGTCACCCTGCCCGGCAAAGGTTGCGCAGGCTCCGATAAAGGTACCGGGAACAAATGACAGTAAAAGCTGCTTTGCCTGGATACACATCAGAAACGCCACCACGCCCGTCATCAGATAGCCGACAATCTCCAGATGCGGCGCCATTGCGCTGCCGTAAATAATTACCTGCGCCCACAGTACGCCGCTCATTGTGGTACTAGCGGAAATAAGCAGCCCCTTCAGCCCACCTTGTGGGCAGGCAAAATAGGCGGTACAGCCGAGGAAACCGGCCCAGCTTAATAATCCCAACGACACCGCTACCCAGCCCCAAACGCCGGAGAGAATGCCCGTGGTGATAGCTATAGAGAGAAGTATGTTCATGGCGGGCATTTTAACAGATGCCCGCCGAGTTAGTGAGATCATGAACACGTTTCAGACAATGCGATTACATTAATTGCATCATAAACGTGATTTAAATCACTCTTCTTCCTCTTCCTGAAGTTCATCCCACATTGCGCTAATCGCTTCGCGGGTCAGGAGCGCCAGGGTACGCCAGAACGTGGTCGTCGCATGGGCTTCCACTTTGCCAAGGAAAGTGCCGACCCACGGCAGGAGATACTCTTCAAACAGCGTCTCAAGCGCCTCGTTTTCATCCTCCGCGGCATTATCTTCAAGCCAGGAAGCCGCCAGCAATAAAGTACCGATATGGTCGGCAGGATTTTCGCCAAGCGGCATGCCGCGCGACGTGAGAAACGCGCGTACATCGGCCTCTGTCGCTCCGTCAACCCACGCGCTACGGTATGGCGAAACACGACACTCTTCGCCCACAAACAGGGCGTTGTAATCTGCGGCAATTTGCTGAATATCACAGCTTTTTTGCAGACGGGTCAGCAGTTCATCCTGCTCAAGCGGCCAGTTCGCCGCCAGCTTCCCTTCGCGGATCAGGGTGAACAGCGGAACCAGCAGCGGGTCCTGCGGCTGACGGTAGTACAGCGAGCCCAGCGCCCGGCAGAGAATTGAAAACTCGTTCATTAATTAATCCATCTTATTGATTAAAATTCGGCAAATTCAGGAACCGGAGCTTTGCCGCGTGACTCCAGGAAATTCAGAAAACGACGTGGGGTAACGTTCAGAATACGATCTTCGGGGAAATCGACGGCATCAAGGATCTTCCGACATTCAGTAAACTCGCCCAAAGTAAACGCTGTGTGGGAATCAGAGCCCAGTGCCAGCCAGCCTCCCGCATCACGAACCGCCGCGGCGATGGCGCGACAGTTACCTTCACTCCCGACGCGCGATGTCAGGAATGACGAGTTATTGATCTCCAGCGCCACCTGATATTTGGCTGCCGCCTCGGCGACTGCCTGAATATCAATCGGGAATTTCGGGTTACCCGGGTGGCTAATCATATGCACGTTACCACTGGCTATGGTAGCAATCATCGCTTGCGTATGCGTGGCTTTATCCTGCGGCGGGAAAACCGGCTCGTGGAAGCCTGCAATAATGAAATCAAGCGAGGTCAGCATTGGCCCGGTGCAATCAATTTCACCCTGGGTATTTTTGATGTTCGCTTCGATACCGCGCAGGATCCCCACGCCATCAACGATACGCGGCCAGATACGCATATTAATAAAGTGCCAGGCATGCGGGGCATCAGCCATATCCGGGCCATGATCGGTGATCGCAAAGAGTTTGATGCCTTTTCGTTTCGCTTCGGCAATATAGTCATGCAGCGTGCTATAAGCATGCGTGCTGGCAACAGTGTGCATATGCAGGTCAACAGGATACATCACATTCTCCTCTAACGTGTTAGCGCCAAGAATAGCAGGAAACCAGGCCTTTTATTAGCGAAAACCCGGCAGAAGCCGGGTTTGTGGGAGCGACTAATAACCGCGCTGGCGGTCAACCTGGCCACTTACGTGGTCGCCGCGCTCAAGCCCCGTAATCGTTCGGGCGATATAATCAATGGCCTCCTGCGGGCGGGTTACCGCCGCGATGTGCGGGGTCATCACCACGCGTGGATGCTGCCATAATGGGCTCTCCTGCGGCAGCGGCTCACGGCTGAAGACATCGAGCATCGCGCCCTTCAGTTTATGAGTGTTAAGCGCCTGCAACAGATCGTCCTCCACCACATGCACGCCACGCGCCAGATTCAGCAGATAGCTGTGATCCTGCAACTGATTCAACAAAGTGAGATTAATAATGCCGACAGTTTCCGCCGTATTCGGCAACAGGTTGATCAAAACGCGCGTTTCACGCAGGAAATCGCCCAGTTCTTCGGTTCCGGCAAAACTTTTCACACCCGGCATCGTTTTGCGGCTACGGCTCCAGCAGCGTACCGGGAAGCCCCACGCCAGCAGACTTTCAGCCACTTTACCGCCCAATACGCCCGCGCCCATGATGCCGATAGTAAAATCGTCACGATGATAGTCAGCCAGCGGCTGCCACTCAGATTTCTGCTGCTGCGCCTGATAATCATCAAAACGGCGGAACCAGTGCAGCACCTGGCTTACGGCATATTCCTGCATTTGCAGGCCCATACCGGTATCTTCAAGGCGGAACAGCGGGATAGACTCTGGCAGCATTTCCGGGTTGGCTTTGAGTTTACTGAGAATAGAATCGACGCCCGCGCCCAGCGCGAACACCGCTTTTAAATCGCGGCCCTGCAACATCTCAACCGGCGGATGCCAGACCAGCGCATAGTCGGCATGCTGATTGTCGCCCTTTTTCCATTCGCGAACATTCGCGCCCGGCAGTTGCTTACTCAGTTGAGCAATCCAGTACGGGGTATCAAAGGTCGGATGGTAAAAGATGATCTCCATAACTACTCCTGACATAAAGCGCCATCGTATTTTTATCTCTTTGGCGCGATGTTGATTGATTTTTTTAGCGGATCCTCAGCATAGCAAAATTATCTTATCACTCCTGCAAAAAGCAGCGTGGTGGCAAAAAAGGCGATTTATGACTGATTTAACAGCAAGTTGCTTGAAGTTTGTCTAAACGCGCTATTTTTTAAAAAAGTTTATTGACGCACGCAGCGGATTTCCCTAAATTAGCGCCCGTTCCAGCAGCAACGGAACAAACAATATGGTGAGGTGTCCGAGTGGCTGAAGGAGCACGCCTGGAAAGTGTGTATACGGCAACGTATCCGGGGTTCGAATCCCCGCCTCACCGCCATATTCGAGAAAGAGCTCGTACGAAAGTACGGGCTTTTTTTTCGTATGTTGCACAACCAGGCGGGGTGAGAAGCCCGGACCGGGGTTCGACAACTGGCGCAGCCAGTTGGACAGACCGCGAACGCAGTAGGCCCCCCCTTTTATTCCTCCTCCATCTTCTGATACTCCTCAGCCAGATAATCGACCAATGCTCTGACCGACGGCAATAACCCGCGCCTGGACGCAAATACCGCATGAATCACCTCGCGACGTGGTTGCCACTCATCGAGAACCGACACCAGTTCACCTGATGCCAACTGCTCCCGCACCATCAACAGGGGTAATTGCACAATACCTACACCCGCTATGGCGGCTTCACGCAGCGCCAGCATATCGCTGGTAACCATGCGCGGCGTAAACCAGACTTCAGCACGCGCGCCCTCCGGTCCGGTTAACTCCCAGCGATGCTGCTTACCCGCTCCGAGGCTTAAACCCGGCCAGCCACTCAGTGTTGCGGGTGCCAGGGGTTTTCCCATACGCGCAACCAGTTCAGGGCTGGCTACCAACCGGTGCCCGCGATCTGCCAGCACGCGCATCACCAAATCACTGTCCTCAAAAGGCCGGGGACGTACGCGTATCGCGACATCTACCCCTTCCGCCACCACATCCACGCGTCTGTTGGTTGCCTCAAGCTGCACATTGATGCCAGGATAACGCACCATAAATCGCGCCAGCATCGGCCCAACGTGCACATGCAGCAATGTTACCGGGCAAACGATCCTCACCGTCCCGCGCGGCTCTGACTGTAGTGTCGCCACCGCATCCTGCGCCGCCTCCGCCTCAATCAGCATGGCTTTACAGTGCTGGTAGAACGTCTGCCCGACCTCTGTCACCGTAAAGTGCCGGGTGGTACGATGGATTAACCGCACGCCAAGCCGCGCCTCCAGTTGCGCAATACGCCGACTCAGTTTTGATTTCGGCTGATCGAGCGCCCTGCCTGCTGCTGCAAATCCTCCGTGATCCACCACCTGTACAAACCACGCGAAATCATTGAGATTCTGCATATCCACCTCATCGTTCTATTTTTGGAACAGTCTAGTGCCATTTTGCTATCTACCGGGTGATTAACCACAAATATAAGCTTAATGACATCAGAAACAGAAACGCAGGAGATAACGATGAAACAGATTACTGGCGTGTATACCCCTCCCGTCCCCCACTGGGTAGGCAACGGCTTCCCGGTACGATCACTGTTTTCTTACCAGAGCCATGGCGAGCAATTGAGCCCTTTCCTTCTGCTCGACTATGCCGGGCCGTTCACCTTCCCGGCGGGAAACGAGAAGCGCGGTGTCGGCGAACATCCGCACCGTGGATTTGAAACCGTCACGCTGGTGTACGACGGTGAAGTAGAGCATCGCGATTCAACAGGAAAAGGCGGCGTGATTGGCCCGGGTGATGTCCAGTGGATGACCGCAGGTGCCGGAATTTTGCACGAAGAGTTCCATTCTCAAGCCTTTAGTCAGACCGGTGGTGAACTGAAGATGATTCAGCTATGGGTCAACCTGCCGGCAAAAGACAAGATGGCGACGCCCGGATACCAAAGTATTCGCGCCGAGGATATTCCGCACATCGCTTTACCCGATGGAAGCGGCAACCTGCGCGTCATCGCAGGCCGCTTTCAGGACGTCAACGGCCCGGCGCACACCTTCTCGCCGCTGAATGTCTGGGATATGCAGTTGAAACAAGGGCGCGACATTGACTTTACGCAGCCCAATGGCTGGAGCACCGCACTGGTGGTGTTAAAAGGAGACGTCGCCATTAACGGTGGTGAACGAGCCCACGAAGGTCAGTTGGTAGTATTCAGCCAGCATGGTGAAGCATTCCACCTTCAGCCGCAAACGGATTCCAGCGTGCTGCTACTGGCAGGTGAACCTCTGAACGAACCAATTATTGGATACGGGCCATTTGTGATGAATAACAAGGCGCAAATTGCTGAAGCAATTCGCGATTTTAATTCAGGTCGTTTCGGCCAGATTTAACAACACGAGGTAAATAACATGTCTATTCCCGCTAATTTTAACGGTGCACGCCCGGTGATTGATGTTAATGATGCCGTGATGCTGCTGATCGATCATCAAAGCGGCCTGTTTCAGACCGTGGCAGATATGCCTATGCCAGAACTGCGCGCCCGTGCGGCTGCCCTGGCAAAAATGGCCACGCTGGCAAAACTACCGGTCATTACCACGGCATCGGTTCCACAGGGGCCAAACGGCCCTTTAATCCCGGAGATTCATCAGAACGCTCCACACGCACAGTACGTTGCGCGTCGGGGGGAGATTAACGCCTGGGATAATCCAGAGTTTGTCGCAGCAGTAAAAGCGACCGGCCGTAAGACTTTAATTATCGCCGGTACAATCACCAGCGTGTGTATGGCTTTCCCGGCCATTGCCGCTGCCGCAGAGGGGTATAAAGTTTTCACGGTGATCGACGCCTCCGGCACCTACAGTAAAATGGCGCAAGAAGTTACCCTGGCGCGGGTGGTTCAGGCAGGTGTCGTGCCAATGGACACGGCTGCCGTCGCGGCAGAATTGCAAGGTACCTGGAATCGCGAGGACGCAGCCGAGTGGGCGGAGGTATATACCCACATCTTCCCGGCCTATCAGTTATTGATTGAAAGCTATGGGAAAGCGCAGGACGTGGTGAAAAACAACGAATTGCTCGATTCACAGCGTTGATTTCCGTCCCCGTTCGTATCCGGACGGGGAATATGTTCAATGCTTAACCGAACGAAAGATAATTGAGAAATTATGCTTGACCGTTTTAGGGCAACTCCCTATAGTAGCGCCCCGTTGCCACCCAAGCAGTTCGGCAGCAAAACAATATGGTGAGGTGTCCGAGTGGCTGAAGGAGCACGCCTGGAAAGTGTGTATACGGCAACGTATCCGGGGTTCGAATCCCCGCCTCACCGCCATATTTCAAGAAGAGCTCGTACGAAAGTACGGGCTTTTTTTTCGCATGTTGCACAACCAGGCGGGGTGAGAAGCCCGGACCGGGGTTCGACAACTGGCGCAGCCAGTTGGACAGACCGTGAACGCAGTGAACGGGCTGCCCGCAGGGCGAGCGCAGCGAGTCAATCCCCGCCTCACCGCCATATTCGAGAAAGAGCCCGTACGAAAGTACGGGCTTTTTTTTCGCATGTTGCATAACCAGGCGGGGTGAGAAGCCCGGACCGGGGTTCGACAACTGGCGCAGCCAGTTGGACAGACCGCGAACGCAGTGAACGGGCTGCCCGCAGGGCGAGCGTAGCGAGTCAATCCCCGCCTCACCGCCATATTTTAAGAAGAGCTCGTACGAAAGTACGGGCTTTTTTTTCGTATGTTGTTCAGGTGCCGTCTGCTCCCCTCACCCCGGCCCTCTCCCAAGGGCGAGGGAGAAAACCAGCGCCAAACGCAACAGCCGGCACATTCGTTCCCCCCGGCCCTCTCCCAAGGGGCGAGGGAGAAAACCAGCGCCGAATGCAACAGCCAGCACATTCGTTCACCCCGGCCCTCTCCCAAGGGGCGAGGGAGAAAACCAGCGCCGAATGCAACAGCCAGCACATTCGTTCACCCCGGCCCTCTCCCAAGGGGCGAGTGAGAAAACCGGCGCCGAACTTAACAGCGAGCACATTCGATCCCCTCTCCCTTGGGGAGAGGGTTAGGGTGAGGGGAAAACACCGCACCCCCAAAAACGCCAAAGCCCGGTCACCCGGGCTTTGCCACAACTCTCACTACATCAGTAATACGCTTGCAGCGTCCGCTGGCACAGTGCCGAGCGTACACAATCCTCTTTGGTAAAGCGTACCACCCCGACCATTTCATCTTCTTCAAAACGCTCCAGCGCATCGCTCAGCCCGGACTGCACGCCGCGCGGCAGATCACACTGGGTGATATCACCATTGACGATAACCGTCACGTTCTCCCCAAGGCGCGTCAAAAACATCTTCATTTGCGCAGCGGTGACGTTCTGGGCCTCGTCGAGAATGACCACCGCATTTTCAAATGTACGTCCGCGCATATAGGCGAACGGCGCGATTTCCACCTTGCCAATTTCCGGACGCAGGCAGTACTGCATAAAGGACGCACCTAACCGCTTCACCAGCACGTCATAGACGGGGCGGAAGTAAGGCGCGAACTTCTCGGAGATATCACCGGGCAAGAAGCCGAGGTCTTCATCAGCCTGCAATACCGGGCGGGTAACGATTATCCTCTCCACATCCTTATGAATCAGAGCTTCAGCCGCTTTTGCTGCACTTATCCAGGTTTTCCCGCAGCCTGCTTCGCCGGTCGCGAAGATCAGCTGTTTGCTTTCAATCGCATTCAGATAATGCGCCTGAGCGTCATTGCGGGCCTTAATCGGTGAGTTATCGCGGCTGTCCCGCGCCATACCGATAGATTCCACGCCACTCATCTGCACAAGCGAGGTGACCGATTCTTCTTCACGCTGTTTATGGCTACGTGAATCCCGTCTCAGCACACGTTTCGCTTCACGACGAGCTTTAGTCACTGCTTTTTGTCTTCCCATGGATAGCACCTTGAGTTGTAGGTTTACATCACACGTGCCGTTGGCAGCACGATTATGCGCACGAACGTCTGAGGTTTGGCTTCCTTGTAAGCCATTGCTTGCCTGTCGAACTGACGTGAAAGCACGACTACGCGCATCGCGTTCCACATCGGAAAAGAGAGTGTTGTTTTCAGCGTGAGAGATTTTTGAGGTGACGAAATCGCTGCCGGAAGCTGAACCTCCGCGCAAAGTGGTGCGGTGACTGTTTTTACCCTGTCCGATAAAGGACGCTACCATTCGCGATCTCCATAGTGAACTGCATCACAACCGGGAACTACCGCTACTACTTATTAAATACATCAAAAATAATTAAGAATGCAATTTAAATTTTACCAAAAAGTAACAAATCAGATCGCATCCGTTCACATACAGTCTCTTACATTTATATTACAGAATTATATCAATGGGATAGAATCAGAAAAAAAGAGTGGATAAAACACCTACCCAAAGGGGTAGGCGTTTTTCAGATTATTGACAACGTGCGCCTGGTTAATGCCGGATACGGCGTAAACGCCTTAACCGGCCTACACATTCAGGCCGGCATTTTGTAGGCCCGGGCGGTTTAGCCTGATTCAGGCTTCGAGCAGCGTTTGTCCAAGGTAGGATGCCGATGACGGCACACCCGGCAGCACAAAGAAGTAGCCGCCACCGATGGGTTTGACGTACTCCTCCAGCGCTTCTCCATTCAGCCGTTTCTGTACCGTAAGAAATCCTTTTTCCAGATCGTGCTGATAGCAAACAAATAACAGCCCCATATCCAGTTGCCCCGAATTGGTCACGCCGAGAGAATAACTGTACCCCCGACGCATCATCAGGCTGGATTGTGTTTCAGCGGTACGCGGGTTAGCCAGCCGAATATGACTGTCCAGCGCAATCACCTCACCGTCCGGGTCACGGCTGTAGTCGGGCACATCGTGCTCATGTTGCATGCCGAGCGGTGCCCCTGTCTGCTTATCCCGGCCAAAAATGGTCTGCTGTTCTTTAAGCGGCGTACGATCCCAGAACTCGACGTGGAACTGGATAATACGAACCGCCTGATACGAACCACCCACCGCCCACGCAGGTTCCTGCTGGTCTTTCGTCACCCACACCACATTGTCCATCAGCGCTTTATCACCGCTGTCCGGGTTCGCGGTGCCATCTTTGAAACCCAGCAGATTCACCGGCGTCTCTTGACCTTTACTGCGCGCGGCGTGGTCAGAGATAAACCCTTCCCGCTTCCAGCGCACGCTCAGGAGATCCGGCGTGTGCTTGATGATGTCGCGCAACGCATGGATCACCGTATCCTGTGTATTGGAACAGATTTGCAATAACAGGTCACCGTGGCATAACGTCGCATCTAATGAATCATTCGGAAAGCGCGTCATTTTTTGCAGTTTTTTCGGCGCCTGGGATGCCAGACCGAAACGCTCATCAAACAGTGACTGCCCGACGGAGACCGTCATGGTCAGGTTATCCGGGGCGATCCACGCCCCGAGAATACCGGAATCCATCGGCGGCAAACGCGGATTTGGCGTCTCCGGTGCCGGGCCGCCTTCGGTAAGAAACGCAATCCGCGTGGTCAGCAGGCGCATCAGTCGCTGCAGGTCAGCGCGATCGGTCGCCAGCACGTCAAACGCCACCAGCATCATTGATGCCTGCTGTGGCGTCAGCACGCCCGCCTGGTGCACCCCGTAAAAAGGCTGTTTCTCATCGCGCCCGGTCACCGCTGGCGAATCGGCTTTCGCACCGTGCGCCACCGGGCAACCCGCCGCCAGCGCCAGTGCCCCGACGCCTTTTAACCAGCGACGGCGTGAAGGTTCATCCACGCCCGTTTTATGTTGCTCATCCATGATACTTAATCCAGACCCAGGATCCCGCGCAGTTGCGCTAAATCTTCCGCCAGCGTGGTAATCGGCCCTTTCAACGCGTTGCGATCCGCATCCGTCAGCTTGTCATAGGTCTCAAAACCGTCTTTAGTGCGATATTTCGCGAGGATGGCATCCACTTTCTTAAAGTTGGCATCGACTTTCGCCAGCAGCGCGCTGTTCTCTTTTTGCAGTTGCGGACGCAGCAGGTCAACAATCTTCTGTGCGCCATCGATGTTGGCCTGGAAATCCCACAGGTCGGTATGGCTGTAGCGATCCTCCTCGCCGCTGATTTTGCTGGCGGCCACTTCTTCAATCAACCCGGCGGCCCCGCCCACCACTTTTGACGGCGGGAAGGCTAATTCTGCAATGCGTTTTTGCAGCTCAACCACATCGCTGTAAAGCTGATCGGCATATTTCTCCATACCTTTGGTGCTGTTGTCGCCAAACAGCGCCTTCTCCAGACGGTGGAAACCGGTGAATTTCGGGTCAGCGGCTTTCTGCTCATAATCATCTTCACGGGCATCAATGCTGCCGTCGAGGTCAGAGAACAGCTCAGCAATCGGTTCAATACGTTCGTAATACTGACGCGTAGGTGCGTACAGAGATTTCGCTTTTTCGATATCCCCCGCTTTCACCGCATCAGTAAAGGCTTTGGTGGCTTTGACCAGATCTGCCGTTTGTGTAGTGACGTAGGTTTTATACGCGGTAATCGCCTCGCCCAGGCTCAAAACCGCATCCGCTTTCGCCGCATCCTTTGTGGCTTCACCTTTTACAATCAGCTTGCCTTTCGGATTGGTCAGCAGACCACAAGTCATCTCATATTCACCCGGTTGCAGATTGGCGGTCATCTTCTGCGTAAAGCCTGGCGCGATATTTTCACGCTCTTCCACCACCATTACACCCTTGAGGATCTCCCACTCCAGCGCCTTCTGGCTGTGGTTCTGAATGATAAACTGTGTTTTGCCCGCATTAACGGTGAGCGTCATCGGCTCACACTGCTTATCGTTTACCGTGACATTGACCTTCGGAATACCGGCAGCCTGCGCAGAAAACGCGAAGGAGCACAGTGCAGCGAGCACGCTACGGCGAAAAATAGTGGTCATGATCCATCCCTTTCAATGAGTAAAAGCTATTCGCCTCAGGGGGCGATACGTGATGCCGCGTTTGGCGCTCGCGCCGGCCAGAAAAAAAGCGCCAGGGCAGGCAGTAAATAGAGTAACCAGACGGTCACTTCGCTGACGCTTGGCGCTTCCTGATAGCCAAAAATGCCTTCCATTAACGTACCAAACAGCGAGTGGGTGGTCAGCGTGCCGCTGAAATCAAACGCGACATCCTGGAAGTGGTTCCACAGCCCGGCTTCGTGGAACGCGCGAATCGCCCCGGCGGCAAGCCCCGCGGCGACCAGCAGAATAAACAAGCTAGTCCATTTGAAGAACGCACCGAGATTCAGGCGAATGCCGCCCCAGTAGAGCAGGAAGCCCAGCACGACGGCGGTCGCCAGCCCTAACACTGCGCCCAGGGGTGGCCAGATACCGAGATCCTGCTGGAATGCCGCCAGCAGGAAGAAGACCGACTCCAGCCCTTCACGCGCCACGGCGAAAAAGACCATCATCACCAGCGTCCAACCGTGGTGATTGCCCCGCGCCAGCGCATTATCCACCGCCTGCTCCAGCTGCTGTTTTACGTTGCGCGACACTTTACGCATCCAGAACACCATCCAGGTCAGGATGATCACGGCGATGACCGCCACGATACCTTCAAACAGCTCCTGCTCTTTTTGCGGGAATTCGCCGGTGGTTTCGTTAATAAAGATGCCCAGACCAAGGCAGAGCGCCGCGGCCAGGAAAACGCCAATCCACATCACGCCTATCAGACCGCCACGCTGTGTGCGTTTGAGATAGCTGGCAATCAGGCTAACAATTAGCGCGGCTTCTAACCCTTCGCGCAGCATAATCAGAAAAGGCACAAACATGCGAACGTCCTTAAATGTGAATCGCAGTCAAAAGATGCAAAGAAAAGTAAATGTGAGTGATAGCGATTATCATTACGCAAAGACGAAATACAAGTGAAATATGTTGGAAATGATAAGCAAATGTAAAAGCTGGAAGCGGGAAAGGCGGGAAAATTCGCAGGATAAAATGCCGGATGCGGCTAACGCCTTATCCGGCCTACACATTCTCCTGTAGGCCGGATAAACGCCGCGCATCCGGCAAGGTTTTTACTCCGCCTGTAAACGTGACGGCGGTGCAGAATGGTAATGTGCGTCTGCTTCTTCGAAGCGTTTACGCATTTCCGCAGACGGTGCTTTATCCAGCAGGCTGAAGATAACAATGCCCAGGCTACCGAAGATAAAGCCCGGAATGATTTCGTACAGGCCGAGCAGCTCGAAATGTTTCCAGACGATCACGGTCACCGCACCAATAATCATCCCTGCCAGCGCGCCGTTACGTGTCATGCGTGACCACATTACCGAGAACAGCACGACCGGCCCGAATGCCGCACCAAAGCCTGCCCACGCGTAACTTACCAGGCCAAGCACGCGGTTTTCCGGGTTTGCCGCCAGTGCAATCGCCACCAGTGCGACCACCAGCACCATGACACGCCCGACCCACACCAGCTCTTTCTGGCTGGCGTTTTTACGCAGAAACGCTTTGTACAGATCTTCAGTAATCGCGCTGGAGCACACCAGCAGCTGGCAGCTCAGGGTAGACATCACCGCCGCCAGGATCGCAGAAAGCAGAATGCCGGCAATCCACGGGTTGAACAGGATTTGCGCCAGTTCAATAAACACGCGTTCGGCGTTCTGGCTTACCGGGCCCGCCACTGCCGGGTTATTCTGGAAGTAAGCAATGCCGAAGAAACCGACCGCGACCGCACCTGCCAGGCACAGGATCATCCAGGTCATACTGATACGACGCGCATGCACGATGCTGTGGTGGGAATCTGCCGCCATGAAACGCGCCAGAATGTGCGGCTGCCCGAAGTAACCGAGACCCCAGCCCATCAGGGAGATAATGGCGACGAAGTTCAGCCCTTTGAGCATATCGATATTCTCAATGCTCTTTTGCTTAATAACCGCCATCGAATCATCCAGGCCACCTACGGCGAGAATAACCATTACCGGCGTCAGGATCAGCGCGAAAATCATCAGGCTGGCCTGCACGGTATCTGTCCAGCTCACCGCCAGGAAACCACCGATAAAGGTATAAATAATGGTGGCGGCAGCACCTGCCCACAGCGCCGTTTCATAACTCATGCCGAAGGTGCTTTCGAACAGACGCGCCCCGGCCACAATGCCAGACGCACAATAAATGGTGAAGAACAGCAGGATCACCAGCGCAGAGATAATGCGCAGTACGCGGCTCTTATCTTCGAATCGCCCGGTGAAGTAATCCGGCAGCGTCAGGGCATTATTGTTGGCTTCGGTGTGTACACGTAAACGCCCCGCCACCAGTTTCCAGTTGATCCATGCGCCCACGGTCAGGCCGATAGCAATCCAGCTTTCCGAGATACCGGCGAGAAAGATTGCGCCAGGCAGGCCCATCAGCAGCCAGCCGCTCATATCCGACGCACCCGCAGAAAGCGCGGTCACGAATGGCCCAAGACTCCGTCCCCCAAGGATGTAATCATCGAAGTTTTTCGTCGATCGCCAGGCGAAAAACCCAATTAATATCATGCCAAAGATGTAGACAAAAAAAGTCACCAGCATCGGTGTGCTTATATTCATTAAAACTCTCCAGATTTATACTCTTCATCCGTCAAGCGGCTTCTACGTTGAAGCAGTTCGAATGATTTTGAGTATATTCGTCGTCAACTTCCCGACTTGTTGTTATTCCCTTACCGGAACGAGGTAAAGGCCTGTTCTGTTATTCAGGCGACCGTATCCTGACGGAAGCGAAGATTTTTCACAAATGATTTAACACTGCATTCACATCGAATGCATCCCTGTCGTAATACCATTTTCCTATAGGTTGCACTCCCTCACGCTTTTTAGGGTTGCACCCTTTAGAACTGTTAACCAGCCCTCAAAATCAAGCTTTCAGATACATCGGTTACATTCCATACCATCAGTTTTTCTTTTAACAATAAATTCATTTCTCAGGTTGTAATTGATGTCACATTTAACACGGTTGCACAAAGTTGCAACATAGTGGATATTCTTGCTACGCCGAAAATATGACGACAAAACAACAGGAGTAGATGGCATGGGCACCACCACCATGGGTGTTAAGCTGGATGAAGCCACGCGCGAGCGAATTAAAAGTGCGGCCACACGAATTGATCGCACCCCACACTGGTTAATTAAGCAGGCAATCTTTAATTACCTGGAAAAACTGGAAAACGATGAAGTCTTGCCGGAATTGCCGGCACTGCTTGCCGGGGCCGCCAATGAAAGCGATGAAATCATCACCGCCCAGGATGAGCCACATCAGCCGTTCCTCGAATTCGCCGAACAGATCCTGCCGCAGTCCGTGAGCCGTGCTGCCATTACTGCCGCCTACCGCCGTAGCGAAACCGACGCGGTGCCCATGTTGCTGGAGCAGGCGCGCTTACCGGAGAAAATCGCCGCTCAGGCCCATCAACTGGCCTGGAAACTGGCGGAAAAACTGCGTAACCAGAAAACCGCCAGCGGACGTGCGGGTATGGTTCAGAGCCTGCTGCAGGAGTTCTCCCTCTCCTCTCAGGAAGGCGTGGCCCTGATGTGTCTGGCCGAAGCGCTGCTGCGTATCCCGGATAAAGCAACACGTGATGCGCTGATCCGCGACAAAATAAGCAACGGCAACTGGCAATCGCACATTGGCCGTAGCCCATCGCTGTTCGTTAACGCCGCGACCTGGGGCCTACTGTTTACCGGCAAACTGGTCTCCACGCACAATGAAGCCAGCCTTTCTCGCTCGCTCAATCGCATTATCGGCAAGAGCGGCGAACCGCTGATCCGCAAAGGTGTGGATATGGCGATGCGCCTGATGGGTGAACAGTTCGTTACCGGTGAAACCATCGCCGAAGCACTGGCGAATGCGCGCAAACTGGAAGAGAAAGGATTCCGCTACTCTTACGACATGCTGGGCGAAGCCGCACTGACCGCCGCCGATGCACAGGCCTATATGGTCTCGTATCAGCAGGCGATCCATGCCATTGGTAAAGCCTCTAACGGGCGCGGTATTTATGAAGGCCCGGGCATCTCCATTAAGCTTTCCGCCCTGCACCCGCGCTACAGCCGCGCACAGTACGACCGCGTCATGGACGAACTCTATCCGCGCCTGAAATCCCTGACGCTGCTGGCGCGCCAGTACGATATCGGCATTAATATCGACGCCGAAGAAGCGGACCGTCTGGAGATCTCCCTCGATCTGCTGGAAAAACTGTGCTTTGAGCCAGAACTGGCAGGCTGGAACGGGATTGGTTTTGTTATTCAGGCATATCAGAAACGCTGCCCGTTCGTCATTGATTATCTGATTGACCTTGCGACCCGCAGCCGTCGCCGCCTGATGATCCGTCTGGTGAAAGGCGCGTACTGGGACAGCGAAATCAAACGCGCGCAAATGGACGGCCTGGAAGGTTACCCGGTGTACACCCGCAAGGTCTACACCGACGTCTCTTACCTCGCCTGTGCCAAAAAACTGCTTGGCGTACCGAACCTGATTTATCCGCAGTTCGCCACCCATAACGCCCATACGCTGGCAGCCATCTATCAACTGGCCGGACAGAACTACTATCCGGGTCAGTATGAATTCCAGTGCCTGCATGGCATGGGTGAACCCCTGTACGAGCAAGTAGTGGGTAAAGTCGCTGATGGTAAGTTAAACCGTCCGTGCCGTATTTACGCCCCGGTCGGCACCCATGAAACGCTGCTGGCGTATCTGGTGCGCCGTCTGCTGGAAAACGGTGCCAACACCTCCTTCGTTAACCGAATCGCGGATACCACGCTGCCGCTCGATGAGCTGGTGGCCGATCCGGTTGAAGCCGTTGAAAAAATGGCGATTCAGGAAGGTGCTGCTGGCCTGCCGCATCCGAAAATTGCCCTGCCGCGCGACCTCTACGGTAAAGACCGCACCAACTCTGCGGGCCTTGACCTCTCCAACGAACATCGCCTGGCCTCGCTCTCTTCCTCGCTGCTGAACAGTGCGTTGCAAAAATGGCGCGCGCTGCCGATGCTGGAACACCCGGTCGTCGAAGGCGAAATGACGCCGCTGCTTAACCCGGCAGAGCCTAAAGATGTGGTGGGTTATGTTCGTGAAGCGACAGAAACGGAAGTCGAACAGGCGCTGACCAGCGCGGTGAACAATGCGCCAATCTGGTTTGCTACCCCGCCGCAGGAACGTGCCGCCATCCTTGAACGTGCCGCGGTGCTGATGGAAGGCCAGATGCAGCAGTTGATTGGCATTCTGGTGCGCGAAGCCGGGAAAACCTTCAGCAACGCGATTGCCGAAGTGCGTGAAGCGGTCGATTTCCTGCACTACTACGCCGGTCAGGTACGTCATGATTTCGATAACGAAACCCACCGCCCGCTGGGCCCGGTGGTGTGTATCAGCCCGTGGAACTTCCCTCTCGCTATCTTTACAGGGCAAATTGCCGCCGCCCTCGCCGCCGGTAACAGCGTGCTGGCGAAACCTGCCGAGCAGACCCCGCTGATTGCCGCACAGGGCATTGCGATTCTGCTGGAAGCAGGCGTACCGCCAGGTGTGGTACAGCTTCTGCCTGGTCGTGGCGAAACCGTCGGTGCGCAACTCACTTCCGACAACCGTGTTCGCGGCGTGATGTTCACCGGGTCAACGGAAGTCGCGACCCTGCTGCAACGCAACATCGCCACCCGCCTCGATTCGCAGGGTCGCCCGACGCCGCTTATCGCCGAAACGGGCGGGATGAACGCGATGATCGTCGATTCTTCCGCACTCACCGAGCAGGTCGTTGTGGATGTTGTAGCCTCCGCTTTTGATAGCGCGGGTCAGCGCTGCTCCGCCCTGCGCGTACTCTGCCTGCAGGACGATATCGCCGACCACACCCTCACCATGCTGCGCGGTGCGATGGGTGAATGCCGGATGGGCAACCCCGGTCGCCTGACCACCGATATCGGCCCGGTGATTGATGACGAAGCGAAAACCAATATCGAACGCCACATTCAGGCGATGCGCGCCAAAGGCCGCACCGTCTTCCAGGCGGCACGCGAAAACAGTGACGATGCGCGCGAATGGCAGTCCGGTACTTTTGTTGCGCCGACGCTTATCGAGCTGGAAAGCTTTGATGAGCTGAAGAAGGAAGTGTTCGGCCCGGTACTGCACGTGGTGCGCTACAACCGCAATAATCTGGACAAACTCATCGAGCAGATCAATGCCTCCGGCTACGGTTTGACGCTGGGCGTGCATACGCGTATCGACGAAACCATCGCCCAGGTCACGGGTAGCGCGAAAGTCGGCAACCTGTATGTCAACCGCAACATGGTCGGCGCCGTTGTAGGCGTGCAGCCTTTCGGTGGCGAAGGCTTATCCGGCACCGGCCCGAAAGCGGGTGGCCCGCTCTATCTCTATCGCCTGCTGACCAGCCGCCCGGAAACGGCGTTGGGCACGACGCTTGCTCGTCAGGACGCGGAATACCCGGTAGACGCACAACTGAAAGCACTGCTGGAAAAACCGCTTACCGCGCTGAAAAACTGGGGCAACGGTAATGCCTCGCTGAGTGCGCTCTGTCAGCAATATGGCGAACTGGCGCAGGCCGGAACGCAGCGTGTGTTGCCGGGCCCGACCGGCGAACGCAACACCTGGACGCTGATGCCGCGCGAGCGTGTACTCTGCGTCGCTGATGACGAACAGGATGCGCTGACGCAACTGGCGGCAGTGATGGCGGTCGGCAGTGAAGTGCTGTGGCCGGACGCCCCACTCCAGCGCGAACTGGCGAAAAAGCTGCCGAAAGAGGTGAGCGAGCGCATTCGCTTCGCCAAAGCGGATGTATTAATGAGCCAGTTCTTCGATGCGGTGATTTACCACGGTGATTCCGATCAGTTGCGTAAACTGTGCGAACAGGTTGCCGCCCGCGACGGTGCGATTGTTTCAGTGCAGGGCTTCGCGCGCGGCGAAACCAATCTGCTGCTGGAACGTCTGTATCACGAACGCTCGCTGAGTGTGAACACCGCGGCGGCGGGAGGAAATGCGAGTCTGATGACGATCGGCTGAGTCGGTGCGGGTTTGCCCCCTCACCCTAACCCTCTCCCTCAAGGGAGAGGGAACTGTGCTTTTACCCTCTCCCTGCGGGAGAGGGCCGGGGTGAGGGGCACAGCGCGCACCGTTATCCCCTGCCCCCCCGCACGCTTATCCAGCCTTTGCACCAGCGGCTGCACCACTTTATCCCCATGCTGACCAAAATATTGATACAGCGTATCGGACGCGCTTTTGGTCAGCACCATAATCTCAATACGCCGGTTACCCGCGCTTTGCGGATCCTTCGCGTCCAGCAGCATCTGGTCTGCCATCGCGCTGACCTGCATCACTTTATCTTCCGGCATCCCGGCGGGGAGAGGGGACCGTCAGTGCAAATGTGAAATACCTGCGCTGGTTTTCACCCTCTCCCTGCGGGAGAGGGCCGGGGTGAGGGGCACAGCGCGCACCGTTATCCCCTGCCCCCCGCACGCTTATCCAACCTATTAACCAGCGGCTGCACCACCTTATCCCCATGCTGACCAAAATATTGATACAGCGTATCCGACGCGCTTTTGGTCAGCACCATAATCTCAATACGCCGGTTACCCGCGCTTTGCGGATTTTTGGCGTCCAGCAGCATCTGGTCTGCCATCGCGCTGACCTGCATCACTTTATCTTCCGGCATACCGGCGTCTTCCAGCACGCGACGGGCAGACAGCGCGCGATCGCCCGAAAGATTCCAGTTGTTATAGATATTGCTTTTATAGGCCATCGCATCGGTATGCCCGGTGATGATGATCTTATTGTCGAGCGAATCAAAAACCGGCGCTAATTCCACCAGCAGAGTTTTAAAGAACGGCATAATCTTCGCGCTGCCGCGTTCAAACATATTGCGGTTCTGGTCGTCTTTAATCAGTACCCGCAACCCCTGAGGAACAATCTCCATCTCCAGATTGGCTTCCATATGCGCATTGCGGGCAATGGTGTTGATATTGGTCGCCAGCTCGCCCAGCTCAGTGGCGGATTTCTTCTTCAGCAGCGCCGTTTTCTCATTCACGTCGCGAACTTTTTTCTCGGTTTCTTCCGGCACCGCCACGGTGGTCGGTTTCGGCGGATGCGTCGGGCTGATTTTATTTAACGGCGACAGTCCGCCACCGTTAAAAATAGACTGCCCGTGCAGCGCCGCCATAATGCTTTCGCGCTCAGATTTACTGACGCTGTTGACAATCAACTTTATCGTTGTCACTAAAGGGGCCGAGCGAATCTCCGAGGTTTCTGCCCGCTTTACCCTGGACGCGATGCCCGGCAAGCAAATGGCGATTGACGCCGATCTTAACGCCGGGCTGATCAACCAGGCGCAGGCGCAAACCCGGCGTAAAGATGTTGCCAGCGAGGCCGATTTCTACGGCGCGATGGACGGGGCGTCGAAGTTTGTACGCGGGGACGCCATCGCCGGGATGATGATTCTCGCGATCAACCTGATTGGCGGCGTCTGTATCGGGATTTTCAAATACAACCTGAGCGCCGACGCCGCTTTCCAGCAATATGTGCTGATGACCATCGGTGACGGGCTGGTGGCGCAGATCCCTTCCCTGCTGCTCTCCACTGCGGCGGCGATTATTGTCACCCGCGTCAGCGACAACGGCGATATCGCCCACGACGTGCGTAGCCAGTTGCTGGCAAGCCCGTCAGTGCTCTACACCGCCACCGGGATTATGTTTGTGCTGGCGGTGGTGCCGGGAATGCCGCACCTGCCGTTTTTGCTGTTCAGCGCCCTGCTTGGCTTTACCGGCTGGCGGATGAGCAAACGCCCGCAGGCGGCGGAAGCGGAAGAGAAAAGCCTCGAAACGCTGACCCGCACTATCACCGAAACCAGCGAGCAACAGGTCAGTTGGAAAACCATTCCGCTGATCGAGCCCATCAGTTTAAGCCTCGGCTACAAGCTGGTGGCGCTGGTGGATAAAGCGCAGGGCAACCCGCTCACCCAGCGAATTCGCGGCGTGCGGCAGGTGATTTCCGACGGCAACGGCGTGCTGTTGCCAGAGATCCGCATTCGGGAAAACTTCCGCCTCAAGCCCAGCCAGTACGCCATTTTCATCAACGGCATTAAGGCCGATGAAGCGGATATTCCGGCGGATAAACTGATGGCCCTGCCCTCCAGCGAAACCTACGGCGAGATTGACGGCGTACTGGGGAATGACCCGGCGTACGGCATGCCGGTCACCTGGATTCAGCCTGCGCAGAAAGCGAAGGCGCTGAATATGGGGTATCAGGTGATCGACAGCGCCAGCGTGATTGCTACCCATGTGAATAAGATTGTGCGCAGCTATATTCCTGATTTGTTTAACTATGACGATATTACGCAGTTGCATAACCGTTTATCGTCGATGGCACCACGGCTGGCAGAGGATTTGAGCGCGGCGCTGAATTACAGCCAGTTGCTGAAAGTGTACCGCGCGCTGCTGACCGAAGGCGTTTCCCTGCGCGATATCGTCACCATCGCCACCGTGCTGGTTGCCAGTAGCACGGTGACCAAGGATCATATTCTGCTGGCCGCCGATGTGCGCCTGGCGCTGCGGCGCAGCATTACCCATCCGTTTGTTCGCAAGCAGGAGCTGACGGTGTATACGTTGAATAATGAGCTGGAAAATCTGCTGACCAACGTGGTGAATCAGGCGCAACAGGCCGGCAAAGTGATGCTCGACAGCGTGCCGGTCGACCCGAATATGCTCAACCAATTTCAGACGACGATGCCGCAGGTGAAGGAGCAGATGAAAGCGGCAGGAAAAGATCCGGTGCTGCTGGTGCCGCCGCAGTTACGCCCTTTGCTGGCGCGCTACGCAAGATTGTTTGCGCCGGGGCTGCATGTGCTGTCGTATAACGAAGTGCCGGATGAGCTGGAGTTGAAGATTATGGGGGCGTTGATGTAGGCCCCGGTGCATTACCCACCGGATGCGGCGTAAACGCCTTGTTCGATACAGGTTTGTAGGCATGATAAGACGCGTCAGCGTCGCATCAGGCATCTGCGCACCACCGCCGGATGCGGCGTGAACGCCTTATCCGGCCTACGGTTAAAGCACGAGTTCTAGGCCGGATAAGCGTAAGCGCATCCGGTACAGCGCACAGTTAAAAAATAATACGCTCACCGGCACTTAAATCCGTTACGTCTCCCGCCCAATCGATAGGATATAACCCTTTCGCGACATCGCGATGGAACGTTGAGAATGGCCAATCACACACTTGATTAACCCAACCATGTTTTACAGGATTTATATAAATATAATCAACATGATGGCGATAATCTTTGGTATTACGGATGGCGTGCTCCCAAAAACGGGGTTGCCAGATATTTTTCAATCCGCAAGCTTGAGTGAACTGTTTTTTAATCTCCCTCCAGCGAGAGGAAAAATCATCATCGTTTTCGGGTAATGTCCAGATACAGTGCATATGCTCAGGCAAAACGACCCAGGCGTTAATTTCAAAAGGTCTGGCCCGCTTAACTTTAACAATGGCGTTACGAAGGATCTGGTACTGGGTGGTCAAAAGTTGGCTTCGACGATTTCGCAAATTTACCGTGAAAAACCATGTTCCCCCCTTGATGTAATAACGACGATATTCAGACATAGCGACTCCTTTTTCTCAACGGTAAGAAGAAAAGAAAAAGTCGACAATAAGGTTGTGTTATATCGGGAAAGCGGCTCGCAAAAAAAATTCTCAGACTCGTAGGCCTGATAAGACGCGCCAGCGTCGCATCAGGCACCAGCGCACAACCGCCGGATGCGGCGTAAACGCCTTATCCGTCCTACAAAATCGTCTCTTCCGTCAAAATCCGCCGCGCGCCCAAAAAATGATCCTGCCAGAAAGGTTCCCCTAACCGACTTATCCGAATGGTTTCTCCGGTACGCGGCGACTCGATAAATTGCCCATCGCCCAGATACACGCCCATATGATCGGCAATCTCGCGGCTGTGAATATGAAAAAACAGCAGATCGCCCCGACGCAGATCGTTATTCGCCACAATGGTTGCCCGGCGATAGTGGTACATCTCGTTGGCCGTGCGTGGGAGTTTTGCCTCAAGGATCTTGTTGTAGGCATAAAAAACTAACCCACTGCAATCGAAGCCTTGATCGGGCCGCGTACCGCCCCAGACGTAGGGCTTGCCAAGCTGCTGCTCCAGACGGTGAATCGCCACTTCGGTGATATTGTGCAGATGGTCACTGCTTAAGAAATGGTTGTTTTCCGCCAGCGCCTGCCAGCGTCTGTCATTCGCCTTGAGCGGCGCAGGAAACCATTCAGGATGCAGTTTAATCTGCTCGCGGTTATGCTGCCGCAGTGCCCTTCTACTTTCAGCATTGCCTTCAACAATATAGCTGGCCTGTTTTTTCAAATGTACCTGGTACTGTTTTAGCAGCCGCGCACGGTTTTGCATCCGCTCGTGGGCGGCGTAGCTGAAGGAAGCGTGAGATGCGACAGTAAACGACATAGCAGGGAGCAGAACGCACCATGTAAACAAACAGCGCGCGAGGGGGTACACAGACATAACGGGCAAAAACCGGGTAAAAAACAGACGCTGATTTTACCGAACCGATGCCCAAAGCAGGGTTAATAATGGCTTATTAAAACATTATTAACCCCGGTTCGCCGCTAATCAAAACAGCGATTTCGTCGTCCAGATTCGGCTCTGCCAGCGTCGGTACATCAACGCGGCTCTCACGCCCTCATCAATAATGTACGCCAACCATACTCCCACCAGCCCCAGACCGGCGGAAATACCCAGAACGTACGAGAACGGCAGGCTGACAATCCACATCACAATAATTCCGCAGATAAACGGAAAACGCACATCCCCGGTTGAGTTGAGTGAGCTGATCACGATGATGTTGGTGGCACGCCCAAGCTCCAGCAAAATGGAGTACATAAACAGCACCCGCGCCATTTCAATAATCGTTTCGCTTGGCGTAAACAGCGCCATTATAGGCCTTGCGAACGTTGCCAGCAGCGCACTCACCAGCAAGGCAATGAACAAGCCAATTCGCCAACTGCGCATTCCCTGACGATAGGCGGTATCCAGCTCTCGCGCGCCAATCGCCCGGCCAATGATAATTTGCGAGGCCTGGCCTATCGACATGGCAAACAGCGCGACAAACTGACTGATGCTGGAAGCGTAAATTTTGGTGGTCAGCGCTTCGGTACCCAACAGCGCGATAATGGCCGTCACCACCAGTTGGGAGCCTGCGTAGGATAAGTTCTCGCCGGCGGACGGCAGACCGTATTGCAGGATAGAACTGAGCATTTTGCGCGAGCACTGTTTCAGTTTCTGCCAGCGAAAACGATAGCCAATGTATTTATTCAGCAGCCAGACGCTCAGCACCATGCCCACAATGTTGGCGATGCTACTGGCAATGCCGACGCCGGTCACCCCCATGTCCAGAAAATGAAGCGGGCCATAGAGGAACATATAGTTGAGAATTACGTTCACCACGCTCACCGTGATGGGCACCACCATCGCCTGACGCACGTAACCGTGGGTACGTAAAATAGGCAGCACCGAGGAGTAAAGCGCAATAATCACCGAGCTGCCGCCAATAATTTGGATAAACGGCGCACCCACGCTGACCAGGCGTTCGCTCAGCCCCAGCGCGCGCAAAAAACCTTCCCCCAGAAAAATAAAGAGAAAACTCATCAACACGCCGATGATGAAGGCCACCACCAGCCCGTTAGTTATCACGTACTCCACGCGGTGAAACTTTTTCGCGCCAATAAGCTGTGCAACAACAATCTGCACACCTACGGTCAAAAAACCGTAAAAGATAACCGATATTGCCAGAATCTGACTGGCGACACCGGTCGCCGCCACAGCTTCATCGGAATAGTGCCCCAGCATAAACACGCTGACGTAGTTCATCAGCAATCGCAGCAACTGCTCGACAAATATCGGCCAGGCCAATGTATAAAGCCCCAGCCGAAAGGTATTTTCACCACCACACATCGCCCGTCATCCCTGTTATTGAACACTTTTTAAATAGCGGTCAATGATGATCAACCATCTTCACTCACGTGGTCTATGGCGGCGTATAAAATCAGAAAAGCGCACACTGGTAGGAGGTGATATTCCCAACTCAACCCTTTCGCAGCGCAAGCGATTCGTACTATATTCATCGACATCTTTTTTAAGGGAGTGAACAGATGAAACGTACCTTACTGGCGATGATAACCCTGATGGCAAGCGGCCTGGCACTGGCGGATGAATGCAATGACGCCAGCACCCAGAGCGACCTGAATCAATGCACTGCCGCTCAATATCAGGCGGCGGATAAGAAGTTAAACGAGACGTATCAGGCAGCACAAAAGCGGGCACAGGAACCGCAGCGTGAGCAATTGAAAAAAGCGCAGAACGCATGGATTGCTTCCCGCGATGCCGATTGCGAACTGCTCAGTTCCAGTAGCGAAGGTGGTAGCGTGCAGCCAATGGTGCGTAACCAGTGCCTGACGGATAAAACCGCCGAGCGGGAAGCCTTTCTCGCTTCCCTGTTACAGTGCGAAGAGGGAGACCTGAGTTGCCCGCTGCCGCCCGCGAACGCCAATTAACGGACACGAATGCCTTCGATAATCATCTGCTGCACATTGTCGACCGTGCGCTGAAAGAAGGCGTCATCCTGCAATGTCGCGCCCGTCACGGCTTCCACCTGGGTGGCAAAATCCGCATAGTGCTGGGTCGTCGCCCAAATCATAAAAATGAGGTGATGGGGATCGACTGGTGCGAGTTTCCCTGTATTGACCCACGCGGCGATAATCGCGGATTTTGCCTCGACCAGCGCCTTCAAATCGCCTGTCAGTTCGTTCATCAGCAACGGCGCGCCTTGCAGCATCTCAAGGCAGAACAGTCGCGACGCCTGCGGGTAGTCACGTGAGACTTCCAGTTTCAGCCTGATGTACTCTCTGATTGCCACCAGCGGGGCGAGATCTTCACGAAATGCTTTCAGGGGCGCCAGCCAGATAGCCAGAATTTGCCGCATCACGGCGATATAAAGCGCCTCTTTAGAGGGATAGTAGTAGAGCAGATTGGTTTTTGACACGCCGGCAAGCTCCGCCACCTGCTCCAGGCGTGTGCCATGAATACCGAACTGGGAAAAAGTATCGAGCGCAGCCGAAAGAATGGCTTGTTTTTTTGCACTGACTGCCTGCGAGCGTTTTCCGCTTTTCTTAGTTGCGTCCTGAGCCATACGCCCTCTCCTGTAATTAGCCTCCACAGCATAGCAAAAGCGGGAGGCATACACAGGCGTGATACTTACGGCTCCTGATTAAGTGATGCTTCCGTAGCCGATTGCGGTATCTTTTTACGCTTAAATTTCATTTCACTGACCAATACGCCCACCACAATAAAGGCGGCGCCGAGTAGCGCCAGCGCGGGTAAACGCTCCCCCGCCAGTCGGCCAAAAATCCCCGCCCATACGGGTTCACCGGTATAAATAACCGTCGCGCGCGTCGGCGATACGCTGCGCTGGGCCCAGTTCATGGTCACCTGAATAATGGCGCTGAAGATCCCCAGTCCCAACGCCACTATCAGCAATCCAGAGGATACTGGCGGCACGCTTTCGCCAGCAGGTACCATCATGGCGAACGCCACAATCGACGCCGTCGCCAGTTGTACAACGGTCACCCGCCGCACATCGACTTTCCCTGCCCAGGCGCTGATAAGAATAATTTCAGCAGCAATCGCCACCGCGCTGGCAAGCGTAATCAGCTCGCCCTGCCCGAGCGCCAGCAAATCGCCATTTGGCCCGGCAAGAAAAATCAGCCCGATAAAAGCCAGCACGATGCCCACGCAGGACATCAGACCCGGCATTCTCCCCAGGCAGAGCCACTGCAACAGCGGCACCAGCGGAACATACATGGCGGTAATAAAAGCGGATTTACTGCTGGGAATCGACTGCAATCCCCAGGTTTGCAGGCTGTAACCCAGCGCAATGGCGATACCAATCACCATGCCTGCTTTCAGTTCAAGGCGTGTCAAACCACGCAGTGAGCGCGCGCAAAGCACTCCAACGGCGACCGCTGCCATCGCAAAGCGTACACCAACGAAAAAGAACGGCCCACTGAGGGAGACCGCGTACTGCACGGCGAGAAAAGTGCCGCCCCAGAACATGGTGATGAGGATCAGGATAGCTTCCTGAGGCTTAACAGAGAATGCGTAGCGTGAGAAAAAAGACATGATGCCGCCGGGAAATCAAACAGCCTTACAGTGTGCAGTGAGCAAGGTCACAGTTCAAGGCGGAGACGCAAAATAAAAAGCCGCCGGATCCATCGGCGGCGGAGGGGGTTACAGAGTGCATAAACACTCGCTACGGATTAACTCAGCCCTGTGAGAGGTTAGCTGTTGCGGTTGCTACCATGGCTGTTTTTCCCTCCCTTTTTACCTGCTTCGGAGGCGCGCTGCGGATCATTTTTGAAATTACCGCCGCTGTGCTGGCCACCCTTACGACCTGCTTCTGATGCTCTGTCCCGGTCTTCAGCAAAGTTACCTGAACCACCACGATGATTTGCCATTTCTGACCTCCAGTTGATTAGACATCATATTGCATTACGTGAAATCAGGGAGTCATTCCCCCGCAGCAATGGCGTTGACCATTTTTTGTGCTGCGTGACACTAAGCTTAGCGAACTACGCAGGTTTATGAGGGGGTTTGTAACATTTTGTAATGGGTTCATGGCCTCAGAACACCGTTACGATAAGAACGCGTCATAATTAACTCTTATCTCAACAAAAAAATGCATAAGAGAAAGTGTGTCATGATGCTTCTGTCTGCCCCTTAACAATAAGGGGCAGGGTGTCAGGTGCGCTTAACGCACGTTCTTAATCACTTTAACCGTATAACGACCATCGGCTTGTCGATAAGCGCCATGGATATCCGTTTCATACCCAGGATACCAGGCACCAATGTCACAGAGCATTTGTATGAACTCAAGCGTAGGGCGATTCTCCTCGGTTAGCATCTCTCCGGGCATCACCAGAGGTACACCTGGCGGATACGGCAGAATCATGTTGGCACTGACCCGCCCAATCATGTCGTCGACGTAGATCTCCTCTATCTCGCCATGAAGCTCTTTCTGGAAAGCCGCATGAGGGTTCATCACCATCGTGGGTAAATTCTCAAAAGCGCGGAACATTAACTCTGGCAACTTGTGCTGGCGAATCAGTTGATGAATGCCGTTTGCCAGCTCCTGAATGCGCATACCGGCATAGAACGTGGGCTGCTTTTCATAGACCGAGGGCAGCATCTCTTTGACGAGCTCGTTACGATCGTAGGCACATTTGAAATCATTTAATGCTCGCAGCAGGCTCAGCGCTTTGGTTTTATTGATACCAATACTGAACAGGAATAAGAGGTTATAGGGGCCTGTTTTCTCGACAATAATGCCATGCTGATCGAGATATCTGGCCACGATGGATGCCGGAATCCCCTGCTCCTCCATTTTGCCCTGTTTATCCATACCAGGAGTGAGCAGAGTGACTTTAATGGGATCAAGGAACATGTGCCCATCATCGATATTTTTAAATCCGTGCCATTCTGCTTCCGGTGTAAGATTCCAACAGCAAGGTGCCAAAGATTCATCGTCTGGCTGCCAGACGTCGAAGAACCAGCTATTTGAAGCGGACTTAATCTTTTTAATCTCTTTACGGAAACGAACGGCGCGCAGGATGGAGTTTTCCATCAATCGCTTACCCGTATTTCCTTTCATCATCGCCGCAGAGGTTTCAATCGAGGCAACAATACCGTAGTGAGGCGACGTAGAAGTATGCATCATAAACGCTTCGTTGAAGGTCTCCTCTTCCACCTCCCCTTTAATATGAATCATTGAAGCCTGGGAAAAAGCGGCCAGCAATTTATGTGTAGACTGCGTTTCATATATCACTTTACCCGGTACACGCTCGCCACTCATTCCACACAACCCTTTGTAGATGGGGCTGAAATTGGTATAGGGCACCCAGGCAGAATCAAAGTGAATGGATTTTACATCCAGCGTCTGTTTAATGTAGTCGGTGTTATAAAGAAGCCCGTCATAGGTGGAGTTGGTGATCACGGCATGAACGGGCCAGGTCGCACCTGGCGTCTGTTTTATACGCGCTTCGATCGTTTCGCGAGCAAACTCGCTGCGAGGAATACCGCCTAAAATTCCCCACGCGTTTCGCGTTGGACGAAAGTAGATTGGCGTGACGTCGCTCATGATCATTAAATGGGTCAGCGATTTGTGGCAATTACGGTCAACTAAAATAGTGCTTCCCGCAGGTGCGGCGTACATGCCCACAATCTTATTGGCTGTCGATGTGCCGTTTGTCACCATGTAGCTGCGGTCGGCGTTAAATGCCTCGGCGATATAATTCTCTGCTTCACGATGAGGGCCGGAGTGGTCAAGAAGCGAACCGAGTTCAGACACAGACACCGAGATATCTGACTTCATGGTATTTGCGCCAAAAAAGTCATAGAAAAGACTCCCCACTGGGCTTTGCTGGAAAGCCGTTCCGCCCATATGGCCCGGTGTGCAAAACGTGTATTTCCCTTCGTCTACATAGCGAAACAGCGCTTTCGTAAACGGTGGAAGAATCGCATCAAAATAGGCGTCAGTTCCGCGCTGAATGCGTGCGGCAATCTCTTCCACCTCGTCAAAAGCATATTCGAAAAAATGAAGGTTAAGGCCAAGATCCTCTACATTTATTTCGAGCTGCTTACGCTGACTTGAAAATGCATACATTGGCAACTGTTCATTTAATCCTGAGATATTTTTTGGTAAGAGCACTGACCATGTATCCCAGTCAAAAACAACACCACACACTTTCGCGTTATTTTCGACCAACTCCATGAGGTCATCCACATCCTCTGGATAAATAATACGATACTGTTCTGCCAGTAACTTTTTATGCAGTTCTTCGATAGGTGCTTCTTTTGCCAGAACACCAAAGTGATTCATGATTGCAATTATTTTCATTTTCTTATCCCTGATAAGCCGTTACTGCGCTCTCACCCTTTTTCTGGATAAACATGCCCCAGAAAGTCCAGCCAGAGAATGTGACTAACGCCCCCAACATCATGGCTTCTTCACCAGATGAATAAAGTGCATAGAAGCTATAGATAGTACCCAGCAGTGCAATAAATGTGTTGGCTTTCATCTGCCCACCAGGAATTGCTGCTAATTTTTGCATCGGTATTAACGCTGCCATGGAGAGAACATAAGGCACCAAATTAGTTACGACAGCCAGATTAACCAAACTATTAAATTGTTTATTCAACGACGGACTTATGATCATCAATGCCAGTAACGTCTGAATAATGCCTAAAATAATCATGCCAACAACGGGCGCATCTTTCGCCGTGACGCGTGAAAACACGCGAGGGAAATAACCGATATCGGCCGAAGATTTGAAGACCTGGGCCACGGTAAACTGCCAGCCTAGCAGCGATCCAATGCAGGCCAGCGCCATCAGGAACATAACAATGCTTCCGACCACCGGCGTAAACATTGAAGCATAAGCCAAACCAAACGGTGCTGTAGAGTGCAGAAGATCGAGATTCGGAACAATACCCGCGATAACGTTAGTGGATAAAATATAGATAACGGCGCAAACCAGCGTACCGCCGAAAACGGCAATGGGAACATTTTTTTGCGGATTATCGACAGCATCCATATTCGCACAGGCAGATTCTAATCCCAGGAATGCCCACAGCGTCATAGAGATTGACGTTGAAATTGCGGAGAAGAAATCCATATTATTGGGATTCCATGCGCTAATATAAAGCGATGGACTAAACCAGAACCAGCCAATAACACATAACCCTACAACAGGAATAATGACGCCCCAGACGGTAACAGAACCAATTTGCCCTGTTATTTTTGCCCCACCGAAATTTAATACAGTGGTCACCCACAGCACTGCAATTGTTGCCAGGCAAACCTGAACCGGAGTAAGTTCTGCGCCAAATAAAACCGTTCCGTAACCTACGGCAGAAATTGCAATGGCGATATTGGCGATTAATAAACTTATTGCATACGTATAATTAGCAATAAAATTTCCTGACTTTCCAAATGCATACTCTGCATACCCGCCCATGCCGCCACTTTTCGAACTAAAGAGACCGCATTTCGAAAATGCCCATGCCAGCGCAAGCGATCCAAATGCGGTCACCAGCCAGGACAATATAGACATTGTGCCTACTTCAGCAAGCTTTGTCGGTAACATAATAATGCCTGACCCCAGCATATTTACCGCTGTTAATATCGTCAGGTGCATTACGCCCATTTTATTCCCGGGATTACTCATAATGACTTCTCTTTATAATAAAATTATAATTTCCTTGAATACGACACACTCTATCTACGCTGAAAGTTTCGCTACGTCATAAGACGATCCTTGTATGAAAGAGATTCATTCATTAATGAAGGGGGATTTGATGGTGCGTTCCCGATATTGGGATAACGGCTGGGCCAGATTTTCTCCGGCGTGAGACCCAGCGCATCAGCAATAATGCGTTCCGCTTTTGGATAGGCACGTGAGAGCGCATTCTTGAGCGTGTCGGGCTTAAGACCTGAACGAACGGAAAGCGCGCGAATCGAGAGCCCCTGTTTATGGAGTGCCGCAACAATATCTACTCTGTGCCAGTCAGCACGATCTTCATTTGTGACCATAATTGGATTACCCTCTGCAATTACCCCTTGGGTTAACCCCATGGAGTGAATTCAATATGATGCTGCTGGCACTAGCATTGATCTCTTTTGAGATAACAAAAAGCACTAAACACAGTTTTTGTGATTTAAATCGTATTTTAATGATCTCTATGTGAACCAATCACAGAGCTCAATGACGATGGATGGATAAAAATGAGTAATGAAGGTCGGCACATTGATGAGAAGGGTGAACTGATTTCTTTAGCGGACAGGCTCCGCTACCTGATTGGTCGTCGAAGCACCCGGGCGGCAGCGAAAGCCTGGCAACTCTCCTACTCGACCCTTAATAATTACATCACCCGGGGCACGGAACCCTCTCTTAGCGTGGCAGCCAAAATCGCTGAACTTGAAGGGGTTACCATCGAGTGGTTAGCCTGGGGGGATCGCGACGAGTCCTCTGTTACACTTCGTGACGACGCTCCGGTTTATCAAGTCAACAGAGCCGAACCCACGCAAAGCGAACCGCTACAGATGGCCTGGATGCTGGTATTCAATTCGCTCGACCGACAAGAACAAGAAGCCGTACTGAAACTGGTTCACAAAGAAGGTATTCAGGGGATCTTGCGTGAGTCGGAACAACGTCACCACCTGGCTCAGGCGTTGTCGGAACTTAACGCCTCTCAACGTCGTGATTTCTATTTTCGCGCACAGGCGCTGATTGATGCGTTAAAGTCTGAGCAAAAAAATGAGGGCTAGATTAAACCCGAAATGATCTTTATCGAGATCATTTTTCTTGCAATAACGCTCACCCTGGCAGTAAAGTACGCGATAGCGACTACTGCCCAGGAGGCTATGAGGATGGAAACTTCAGATAACGAGCAAACCTTACAAGACGAAGTCAGTGTACGTACACAAAAGCTTGCGCAGCTTCGTCAGTCAGGTAACGCCTTTCCTAACGACTTCCGTCGTGATGCAACATCGGAATCCCTGCACCATCTCTATGATGCATTCAGTGCCGAAGCACTTCGCGAGCATAAAATTAGCGTATCTGTTGCAGGGCGACTGATGACCCGGCGGGTGATGGGTAAAGCGTCGTTCTTAACGCTTCAGGATATGGGGGGAAGAATTCAGCTCTATATCAGTGAGAAGAATCTTAATGCCGGGAAATATGACACGCTTCTTAAGTTGGTCGATCAGGGGGATATTATCGGTGCATCGGGTGTGTTGTTTAAAACACAAACAGGTGAGCTGACCCTCGACTGCAAAGAGATGCGTCTTCTCACCAAAGCCGTCAAACCCTTACCCGATAAATTTCATGGGCTAACTGACCAGGAGCGGCGCTATCGACAACGTTATCTGGATCTTATCGCCAATGAAAAAACGCGCCACACTTTCAAGGTGCGTTCACAAATCATGTCGGTGATTCGCAACTTTATGCATACGCGGCACTTTATGGAAGTCGAAACGCCGATGATGCAGCTTATTCCTGGCGGTGCATCAGCGCGCCCCTTTATTACGCGTCATAATGCGTTAAATCAGGATATGTTCCTGCGCATCTCTCCTGAGCTCTATCTTAAACGCCTGGTGGTTGGCGGCTTTGAACGCGTTTTCGAGATTAACCGCAACTTCCGCAATGAGGGCATTTCACCGCGCCATAACCCAGAGTTCACCATGATGGAACTCTATATGGCTTATGCCGACTACAACGATCTCATCGACCTGACCGAAGCGCTATTCCGCCAGGTCGCCATGGAGGTTACAGGCGACACAGTGGTGACCTATGGCGAATACGCTTTTGACTTTGGTAAACCTTTTACGCGGCTGACCATGAAAGAAGACATAGTGAAATATGGCAATAACATTCAACCGGAGGAGCTTGATTCACCGGAGAAAACGTTAGCGCTGGCACATCGTCTGGCGATTACGCCAGAGGAGAACTGGGGGAATGGGCGCCTCATCACGGAGATCTTTGACGTCGTCGCTGAAAGCCATCTGATTCAACCCACCTTTATAACCGAATATCCGGCCGAAGTTTCACCTCTGGCGCGGCGTAACGATAGCGATCCCGAGATAACCGATCGCTTCGAATTCTTTATTGGTGGACGAGAAATTGGCAATGGCTTCTCAGAACTGAATGATGCCGAAGATCAGGCTGAACGTTTTATGGCTCAGGTTGCCTCCAGAGACGCAGGGGATGATGAAGCGATGTATTACGACGCAGATTACGTCACGGCGCTGGAATATGGATTACCGCCCACGGCTGGCCTGGGAATCGGGATCGACAGGATGGTGATGCTTTTTACAGACTCGGCCACTATCCGCGATGTCATTCTCTTTCCGACTCTGCGCCCGGTAAACTGAGCGATCGCAGGAGGAAGCGAATTGTGCAATGTGGTATTGCATTTCAGTGCCAGAACAGGGTGTATTTGCAGCCTTAACGAGCATGGAGAGTTCATCATTGGGACATTGATATCAGGTGACAAACCAGCCTCAGGCGATCTGCTGGTCAGCGATCATGACGCCAATGGGCCTGCCAGCGTGTTTAACGTTACCCGAGACAGCAGGCTCACAATTGATATTCACTTTCGTACCTGTTCGGAAGTGTGTGCGCGTCACTGGCTTAAAACACGCGGAGTGACATTTTAACGTCAACGCGGGCAGTTTTTGCCCGCGTAGCTACGCTGACATATTGGTTGGGCTGCTTTCTGAGCAGGTCAATTTGTCAGATCATTTCAAAACATTAACAGTGAATCTTTATTTTACATTCAATCACATGCGTCATTGTTACAAATCAAAGAAATGGTTCTAAAGTTTGCACTCCTGTCGACACGGCTTATCTTTAAAGAAGGACAGCGAAAAGCTGTGTAACGATAAACCGAGGAGTGTTGCAGATGGCAAAAGTTCTGGTGCTTTATTATTCCATGTATGGACACATTGAGACGATGGCCAAAGCTGTCGCAGAGGGTGCAAATAAGGTTTCTGGCGCCGAAGTTGTCGTCAAACGCGTTCCTGAAACCATGTCACCGGAAGCTTTCGCTAAAGCGGGCGGGAAAACGCACACCGCGCCGGTTGCCACGCCGCAGGAACTGGCTGAATATGATGCCATCATCTTTGGTACCCCTACTCGCTTCGGGAATATGTCCGGGCAGATGCGTACTTTCCTTGATCAAACCGGCGGTCTGTGGGCTTCTGGCGCGCTGTACGGCAAAATCGGTAGCGTCTTCAGTTCTACCGGCACCGGCGGCGGTCAGGAGCAGACGATAACCTCAACATGGACTACGCTTGCTCATCATGGGATGGTGATTGTTCCTATCGGCTACGGCGCACAGGAATTATTTGATGTCTCCCAGGTTCGCGGCGGCACGCCTTATGGCGCGACCACCATCGCGGGCGGCGACGGCTCACGTCAGCCGAGCGAAGAAGAACTCGCCATTGCCCGCTATCAGGGTGAATATGTCGCCGGCCTTGCGGTTAAGTTAAAAGGTTAATCTTCAGCAGGAGGATTTCTATGCCAACACAAGAAGCAAAAGCTCACCACGTTAACGAATGGGCGAGCTTGCGCAACACCTCGCCGGAAATCGCCCAGGCGATTTTTGAGGTGGCCAAATATGATGAAAAACTGGCCGAACAGATCTGGGAAGAAGGCAGTGATGAAGTCCTCGCCCTGGCGTTCAGTAAAACCGATAAAGATTCGCTCTTCTGGGGCGAGCAGACCATCGAACGTAAAAACGTTTGATGAACGTGCTGTGTGAATGACAAAGGCTCCCGATGGGAGCCTTTTTGTTATGGATGAGTCCTTGCGCGCTGACGCCCTCACCCCGCCCCTCTCCCACAGGGAGAGGAAGAAAGCCACACCGCGATCGGTAGGCCCCCTCGCCCCTTTGGGGGGAGAGTTAGGGTGAGGGGTAAACAACTAACCTCTCCTATTTCACAGTGTCCTTCATCACCGCTTTAAACGTCTCCATCGGGCAGAAACCGTTAGCATCCACCGGGCAACCGTTCAGCGCCAGCGTCACGCGCTGCGGTGGTGATTGCAGGGTCAAGGCCTGTGCGTCACGAATTTGCTTCGTGCTTTGATACAGGTACTCAATCTTCATCAAATCACGGTTTCCTTTCGCGTCATGCCAGCGCTGGAAAACGATTTTTCCGCCAATTGGGGTACGCTCATACTGGTCATGCAACTGATAAGGTTTGAAATCGAGCGCGGTCAGTAACGAGGCGATATTGGAATCATGCCCAACCATCAACGTCACTTTGGCAGATTTGTCTGCATCTGCAACCAGCGCGTTATTGATATATTTCACCAGCGGCGCAGCAACGTTTTGCGCCACCTCTTTAGAGGTGAAGAGACTGTCCTGATAACCGTTCTTCAGCTGTGATAAGACACGCCACTGCTGGTCAGTCTTGATTTTACCCCATGCCACCTGATCGAGCGGGAAACCCTCGTAGTACTGCAACGTAAAGGCATCCACCAGCGAGTTCCCCACCTTCAACGGCCCGGAAACACCCGGCTCTTTCTGGTATTGCGCGCTGAAACTGTCTTTCGCCCCGTTCAGATCGCATTGCTGTTTTTCTTTGCAGCTCGGTGACTGACGGTAGTCGGCAATTTGCTCCAACAGTTTATAGCTCTCGTCGAGATGCATTTGCTGACGCTCTTTTTCCATTGCCTGCACGGCCTGCTGGCTGAACTGCGCAGAATCGACGGTGATCACCGGGTTAAAGGTCGGGTCCATGGTCCCCATTGCAGCCTGATGATGAACCGGAATATCACACCCCGGGAATGCCCCCGTGATAAAGAATTGCGCTGTCGCCACCGTGCGTTGCAGGCTATTGGCATATGCGTATACCGTGTTATCCGTCGGGCACTCGCCTGAGGTCACCATCCCCTGCTGCGCCAGCCATTCACGCATGTAATGGCCCATATAGATTTCCAGCACGCCGCCTTTGGTGGTGAGTTGCCCACCAGGGACATCCCATTCCGGCCAGCCTTGCGGGGTGGATTGTTCCAGCACGCTGCCATTATTGGCGAGCGGCGCGCGCAGGTTGTGTCGGCTCATAATCAACACCTGCTGAAGCTGGTATCCCTCCGGGGAGGTCTCTGCCTGCGCGGCAACGGAGGTTAATAGTGTCGTCGCCACCGCGACGGCCAGTACGGCTTTTTTCATCCCTCAATCCTCTTTGCGTGATAACCCACCGCTTGATTGTGACAGTAATGTGACAATTTTCCGGGGGTTAGCTCGCAAAGCTGGGATTAAGCGCGTATTTTCATCACGTTGGCGAATAGTTTCCGGGTTGCCATCGTTTCGCCAATAGCCCCAGCGCGGCACACAGCAGGTAGTACACCAGACCGACAAAGATAAATATCGCCATCGGGTAGATTTGCACCCGATTGTTCACCTGCCCCGCGACGGTGGTCAGTTCCGGCACGTTAACGATAAAGGCCAGCGACGTATCTTTCAGCAGGCCGATGAATATCCCCAGCAATGACGGCATAACATTTTTCAGCACCTGCGGCAGGAGGATAAAACGCAAACTCTGCCCCGCGCTAAAACCTTGCGTCAATGCGGCTTCATATTGCCCGGCTGAAAGCGCGCGAAGCCCCGCCAGTACCGAATGCATCACTGATGCGGCCGTAAACCAGGCCAGGGCCAACGTGACCGTCAAAGCACCTGGCAAGTCACTGCCGGTCAACATGGGTAACAGATACCAGAGCCAGAAGATGACGAAAATCAGCGGGATGCCGCGAATAATTTCCGCCCACAGATAGAGTAACTTGCGAACCACACCGTCATAGCGCCATGCCAGGCAGGCGAGGACAATGCCGCCGGGCAGCGCCAGCACCCCGGCCCCCAACGCCATCATCAACGTCAATACCACGCCGCCCGGTTCGCCGTCCATCAATCGGCCCCAGAGTAAATAATCCAGATTATCAATAATAACCGCCAGATTAGCGTCCATCTTCAACTCTCCCGGCGATACTCAGCGAAACCTTTTTCACCCTTTTTGCGGTTCCCACTGGCGGCGGGCCGATACGCGTGAACAGAAATCCCAACACAACTCCGGTGATGAGATACAGCACCGTGCCAACAGCAAAGGCTTCCAGCGCATGGGCGTTATAGCTCTCGATTTGTCGTACCTGATAAGTCAGTTCAGCAAAGCCGATGCCACTCGCAAGGGAAGAGAGTTTCATCAGATTGAGATACTGCCCCACGATCGGTTGCCAGGCATTCGCCAGCCCCTGCGGTAGCAGAATATGCTGCAACATTCCCCACGAGCTAAACCCTTGAGCCAGTGCCGCCTCCCGCTGACCATTCGACACGCTGTGCAGCCCAGATGCCACCTCTTCAATCAAGAACGCCGAAGTAAATACGCCAAGCCCCCATGCAGAACAGAGAAACTCCGGTGTGAGCCACCAGACATTACCCGGCAGAGTAGACCAGGCGTGGTCGTCATTGACGAAATCCCGCATGCCCTGCGGCAGCAGATTCCAGGCGGCGAAATACCAGAATAGCAACTGCACCAGCAGTGGCGTATTGCGAAACAGCGACACCCACGCGGCAGTGACCCCACGCCCCGCGCGCCCCCCCGACAAACGCAGCGCCAGAAACAGAATTGCCAGCAGGCTCGCCAGCACTATGCCTGCCAGCGTCACCCACAAGGTGGTCAGAAAACCGGAAAGGATCCATTGCAAAGGCTGCCCGGTCAGCACGCCCTGCCAGTCAAGCAAGTGAGTCACTCGGCACGCTCCTGATGCAGCGGATCGAGCACTTTTTGCAGGAACTGCACGGCGCGGGGATGCTGTGGTCGCGCAAAGAACGTCGCCGGCGGCGCGACTTCCAGCACATCACCACCATCGATAAACACCACCCGGTCAGCGATTTCACGCGCAAACTGCATTTCATGCGTCACCACAATCATCGTAATGCCGCTGTGTGCCAGCGACTGCATGACCTGCAACACTTCGCCGATCATTTCGGGATCCAGCGCCGACGTCGGTTCATCGAATAAAATTATTTGCGGTGAGGATGAGAGTGCGCGGGCAATCGCGACGCGTTGTTGCTGGCCGCCGGAAAGCTGCGAGGGCATATGGTCAGCTTTCTCTTCCAGCCCGACCTTGCGCAGCAGTTCCAGCGCCCTGGTTTCGGCTTTGGCATGCGACCAGCCATGCACTTTCTCCAGCGCCAGCATGATGTTTTGTTGAGCCGTCAGGTGGGCGTAGAGGTTAAATTGCTGAAAAACAAAGCCAATCCGGCTGCGTAACTGACGCAGTGCGTTACCCGTGAGCTGAGAGGTCGCTTTACCATCAATCAGAATTTCACCACCGCTCAGATTTTCCAGTTGGTTTATCAGGCGAATCAGCGTCGATTTCCCTGAGCCTGATGGCCCCAAAATCGCCACGACTTCCCCGGCATTAATGGTTAAATCGATACCGTTCAGCACACGATGGTCGCCATAGCTTTTCACCGCCTGACGAAACTGCACGCTCGCTTGCTGAAGATGAGAGAAATCCGCGGCCTTCGCCGCGGAACGAGAGAATAACGCCGACAACATATTATTTTGCTTCTATGGTAAAGGAACGTGGCTGTGGCGCTTTCGTCGCCGGGCCAAACCAGGTGTCGTAAATTTTCACCGCTTCGCCCGATTTTTCCAGGCTCACCAGTTCATCATTCACCGCTTTTAACAGCGCGGGTTCGCCTTTTTTTACGCCGACGCCAATCTCTTCTTTGCTCAGTAAATCCGGGATAATTTTGAATTTCGCTTTATCCGGCGCTTCTCCCAGCAGCCCCGCCAGAATGGTACTGTCCTGCGTTATCGCCTGAACATTGCCGTTGCGCAGTGCGGTAAGCGCCAGCGGAATATCGTCATAGGAAAGCACGCGCGCCTGCGGATAACGCTGATGCAACGTCTGTTCGCCGGTAGTGCCTTTTACCGCACCAATGCGCGCTTTGCTGTAATCATCCAGTTTATCGCCAGACGCCGCTGGCACCAGGAACTGCTGGCCGGTCACGAAATAAGGCGTTGAGAAATCAATTACCTGCGCACGTTCCGGGGTAATGGTGATATCCGCAACGATGAGGTCTGCCTTGCCCGATTGCAGCAGCGGAATGCGGTTAGCCGGGTTGGTCGCCACCAGTTCCAGTTTCACCCCCAGTGATTTTGCCAGTGCTTTAGCAAAATCAATGTCATACCCCACCAGCTCATGGGTTTTGGCATCGACGGAGCCAAACGGTGGATTAGCGTCAAAGGTTGCCACTTTCACCACGCCTTTGGCTTTAATATCTGCCAGCTGATCGGCCTGCGCCGGAATTACCGCCAGCGTACTGACGGCCAGCCCGACAAATATTGCCAGCGTCTGTGCGGTATGTAATTTCAGTGCCATAGTTTTTCTCCGATATCCCTGTTTTTGTTGTGTGCTGTTACGCTCCCATAAGCTTTCGCTCTCACCAAATAACGAATCTTTATTATCAAGAGCAAAAAAATATTAGTGAAAACATTGTTATATGAAGGTAAATGAATTAACAAAATCTAATGCCAGTTATCGCAAAAGGTCAGCCAATATTGTTATTTCATCTTTTTAAAGGAAGGAGTTTACTGTTTTTATACGGTTAAAATGACGTTGGAGAAAAGAATGAAAATATTGCTAACAGCGCTTTTGCAGCGCCTGCAACAAATATGGCTGGGGTCAGATGAACATAATGTGGAGCGCATTATTGAATCGGTGCTTCCGGTCGCGAGCCTGTACGGTGTGGATGTCGCCAATATTGAGCCGGAGTGGTTTCGTGACAAAGCACGCTGAGAAACGTCTTATCCGCGAAACCTACTGGAATGAGCTGTGCGCTCACCTTGCTAACTGATTGACCGCGTCACCTCCTGGGACGACGGTCAATGCCGCGCTATTCGTGAATGGCAATCCTGTCTGCTACCTGCTCCGCCAGGCGCAACACCTCCCGCGTCATCGGCGTATCCAGTCGAATTTTTAGCTGCCCGACAACCCGGCCCTGAATCGGCTCACAACTGCTGTAAACCAACCGAGCGTTACCTCCCAGCACGCGAGTAATGTGCTGGAGATCAGGCTCCAGCCCGCTGACACCATTAAAATGCAGAGTAATAAGTTGCTGACCGTCCTCCACCTGAGTACCGCTTTCTGCGCGGCCATGATGCAACGTTCCGAGCATCCCTCGGGTCACCGCGTGCTGCGGATCGCCAAAGACACGCCACACCTCCCCCTGCTCGACGATTTGCCCTTTCTCAATAACCGCCACCCGATCGCAGAGTGTGCGAATCACGTCCATTTCGTGGGTAATCAGAATGATAGTCAGCCCAAGCCGCTGATTGATCTCTTTCAGCAGTGTTAGCACCGCGAGGGTATTTTCCGGGTCCAGCGCTGAAGTGGCTTCATCGCAAAGCAGGATTTCCGGCTGCATGACCAGGGCGCGAGCAATACCGGCTCGCTGCTTTTGCCCGCCAGAAAGCCGTGACGGCCAGCTGTCACGAAGTGATTCCAGGCCTACCAGACGCAAAATCTCGTCCACCCGTTGCCGGCGTTCTTGTGCAGGTATTCCGGCCATACGCAGCGGCAGCTCAACGTTCTGCGCCACCGTTTTGGTCGACATCAAATTAAAGTGCTGAAATATCATCGCCACGCGGCGACGTAAATCGCGCAATTGTGACCGTTTACCTGTAACAGACACACCATGAATAGTGATATCGCCACTGTCGGCCTGCTCAAGGCCGTTAAACAAACGCAGCAACGTCGATTTCCCCGCGCCACTGCGGCCAATGATGCCAAAAATGTCTCCGGCATAAATATCCAGTTCGATATTATCCAGGGCTTTCACCCCATTAGCATAGGTTTTGCTAACGCCGCGAAGTTGTATTTCGGGCGTCGATTGTGTCACGCTCATCCGATTACCCTCTTAAAACCCAGGCATGATTTTTCCCTGATAGCGCGTCAGGATAAACTGACGGACTTCCGGGGAATTAAGCGCTTTTGCCAGTTTCTGGATACCGGGATCGTTAACATCGTCCGGACGTGCCACCAGATATTCGACGTACAGACTTTTTCCCTTTTCAACAATTAACGCTTTATCGGTATCAATGCCGGCTTCCAGTGCATAGTTCGCAAAGATAAAAGCAAGGTCAACCTGGTTTACTGCGCGTGCCAGCATTGCGCCTTCAAGCGGGCGAATTTTAAAGTGATGCGGATTGGCGGTAATATCTTTTTCCTCTGACTGCGGATCCTGCGGATTTTTCAGGGTAATCAGACCCGCTTCACTGAGTAACACCAGCGCACGCCCCGTATTAACCGGATCGTTAGGAATGGCGATAGTGGCCCCCTCAGGCAGATCTTTCACGCTCTTATATTTACTCGAATACGCGCCGAACGGTTCAATGTGCACCCCCACAACCGGCACCAGATTGGTGTGACGGGTTTTATTGTAATCATCGAGGAACGGACGATATTGATAGTAGTTGATATCGAGATTTTTCTCGGCCAATTGCTGGTTCGGCTGAATAAAGTCATTAAACACTTTAATCTTTAAATCCACGCCCTGCTTCGCCAGTTCCGGTTTTACAAATTCCAGAATCTCGGCGTGCGGCACCGGCGTGGCGCCCACCGTTAAGGTTTCATTCGCCAGCGCAGAGACAGAAAACAGCGCCAGCAGGCTGGCAATTAATGTTTTTTTCATTTTTATCAATCCGTTAAATACTCTATTTTCGACTCATTCGGCGTACCAGACGGTCACCGCTCATTTGTAAAATCTGCACTAACGCAATCAGTAGCACGACCGTCACCACCATCACGTCTGTTTGAAAACGTTGATAACCAAAGCGAATAGCTAAATCCCCCAACCCACCGCCGCCAATAACGCCAGCCATGGAGGTGTAATCAACCAGCACAATGGCGGTGACCGTGACAGCCGCTATCAAACCGGGCCGCGACTCCGGCAGCAGGGTATGCCAGATGAGTTGCCAGGTATTGCCCCCCATCGCCCAACTTGCCTCTACCAGACCGTGATCCACTTCGCGCAGCGAGGTTTCAACCAGGCGGGCAAAAAACGGCGCACATCCGGCAACGAGCGGGGGGATCGTGCCTTGTACACCCAGCGAGGTTCCGGTTATCAGCGTGGTGAGCGGGATCATCACAATCAGCAAAATGATGAACGGCAGCGATCGCATTATGTTCACCAGTAACGACAACGTGCGATGCAGCAACGGCGCGTAGAGCAAACGCGGCTGTCCAGTAAGATAGAGAATCACACCCAGCGGCAAGCCAATCAGCACCGTAAAGCCCAACGCCCAGGCCAACATCGTCAACGTATCGATACCGGCTTCAGCCACGTCGGGCCAGTCAATTTGCGCAAGAAACGCCAGCATTTAGCGCTCCTCAGTTCCAATCGTGACGCGGTGGGCGCTTACCGTTCAGCACCCAATTACCGAGCAGGTGATACTTCCAACGCACCGGGTCGTGTAGCGTATGAACGCGGCCATTACGCCAGTGGCGATCGAAGTTATAACGCGGGTGCGTTGAACGCGTGCCACCCAGTTCAAACAGGCGACTCGCCGCTTCCAGCACGGCTTCGGTGGTAAATATTTTGGCGCGCGCGACAGCAACAGAAGCCTGGGCAACGGTCTCTTCACTAAGATCATGTTTATAAAGATCGAGCACTTCTCCTGCTTTCTCGAGCAGTGCATCGGCGGCGGCAAGTCGGCTATCCAGTGCGCCAATCTGATAAATGGTAAGGGGATCGTCTCCTGCCTGTTCCACTCCCGCGTCAATCCACGGGCGGGCAAAGGTCGTGACAAACTGCACGGTATCATTGAGCGCGGCACGAGCAATCCCTGCATCGATCGCGGCCGTCGTCAACTGGGCAAACGGCCCGGCAAGAGTCGGCGTAGCATAAGATTTCCAGGAGGGAATCAGATGAAACGCCTCTACCGCCAGATTCTCTGCCAGAACGGTACCGCTGGACGTATTACGTTGTCCGATGCACTGCCAGTCATTGATTACCGTCAGACCAGGGGTATTGCGTGGTACGAACGCCAGTTGTGTTAGTCCCTCTTCATCCAGCGCCAGCACACCCAGCCAGTGGGCATACAGCGAGCCGGTGCAGTAACCTTTTCGTCCGTTAATACGTAAACCTTCGGGCGTGCGCGTCAAACGGGTCTGGATATCCTGCACCGTTTTTCCGCCCGTTTCCGAAAGCGCATTGGCGAAGCGGTAGCCCTGTAACACAAGGGAAAAAAAGAATTGCTGCTGATCGTCGCTCCCCTGCAAACGAATGTCTTCCAGCAGACAGTAATGATTCTGGGGAATCTGCCCCAGCGAGGGATCTGCCGCCGAAATAATGGCAATCACCTTCGCAAGCGTCACGGCAGAGACTTCCGCTCCGCCCCACCGGCGGGGAACGGTAATGCCCCACAGCCCGCTGTTGGAAAATGTATCAACAATCTCAGGTGGCACAATCCCTGTCTGGTCACGTTCCGATGCGCCCGTTTGCAGATATGCCGCGATTTCATGAGCGATGGCTATCGCTTCATCATCGCTTTGAATAAGGTGAGCGCGAGGTATGCGCTGTGTATCGTTTTCTGCTGACATGCTTCTGTTCTCTTGGTGGTTGCTGTCCTTGCCTGATGCGCTGCGCTTATCAGGCCTACGGGGGTTTGAGCCGTTGTAGGCCGGGCAAGCGCAGCGCCCCCGGCAACGGTGCCGAACTGCGCCTGATGCGCTGCGCTTATCAGGCCTACGGGGACTTCATCCGTTGTAGGCCGGGCAAGCGAAGCGCCCCCGGCAACAGCGCCGAACTGCGCCTGATGGCGCTGCGCTTTTCAGGCCTACGGGGACTTCATCCGTTGTAGGCCGGGCAAGCGAAGCGCCCCGGCAATGCCGCCGAACTGCGCCTGATGCGCTGCGCTTATCAGGCCTACGGGGACTTCATCCGTTGTAAGCCGGGCAAGCGAAGCGCCCCCGGCAATGGCGCCGAACTGCGCCTGATGCGCTGCGCTTATCAGGCCTACGGGGTTTTCATCCGTTGTAGGCCGGGCAAGCGAAGCGCCCCCGGCAACGGTGCCGAACTGCGCTTATCAGGCCTACGGCGGGTTGAGCCGTTGTAGGCCGGGCAAGCGCAGCGCCCCCGGCAATCAATCACGCCGTACCAATTCGCCACTGATACCCCGGCGGAGTGCCGTTCACGGCGTAATCCCCTACGATGCGCGCCTTATAAACGCGCGGGTTATGCGAAACCAGCGTGCGCGCATTACGCCAATAGCGATCCAATCCCTGCGCAGAGGACGTTGCCGATGCGCCAAGGGCATCAAAGAGTCGCGTTACCGCATCCAGAATTAACGCAGACACCACCGTTTGCCCCTGGGCGATCTCCAGTTCCGCCTGTTGATTGGCGTCGTCCGCCGCCTCGGCATGTCCGATAGCCTCAAACGCCTGCTGCAAGGCGCGTGCACCCTGCGCCACAATGGCATTTGCGCCATACACAGCACTGTAAACCTCACCCACGACCTGCAAGATCTGCGGATCCTGCGCCGCGCGCGGGCCGTTGCCGTGGGAGTAGCTGCGCGTGCGGGTACGTACCGCCTGTGCCACATCCTGCGCCGCCGCCAGACCAATGCCGGTTAATGTCGCGAGATGCACCAGTTGATAGAACGCAGGATCGTAGGACGTCGCCGATTCATGGCGCGTCAACTCTTCCGCCTGCACCGGTGCATCGGCAAACAGCGTGGTGCCGCTGGCGGTGAGGCGCTGGCCAAAACCGTCCCAGTCATCTTCTACCGTCACCCCTTCCGCATGGCGATTCACCACCACATTGACCCACACGCCCTGCTCATCGCTGACGCCGGTGTTGATCCAGTCGGCATACAGCGAACCGGTGGTGTAATATTTTTTACCATTCAGGCGATAGTGTTCGCCCTCACGCACAATCTGAGTTGTGAACGTCCCCTGCTTCGCATCACCCGGCTCACTCCAGGCGTTGCCGACCCAATCTCCCTGAGAAAGTCGGGTAAACCAGCGCGATTGTTTCCCGACATCCGTAGACGCCAGTACGCTTTCGACAAACCCGAAATGCCCTCGCAGCGCCTGAGTGATATTGGAATCGGCGGCAGAAAGCTCAGTCAGCAGCGCAAAAAAGTGTGGCAAGCTGGCCCCATAGCCTCCCGCCGTGACTGGCACGCGCAGCGCGCCGAAGCGCACGGCTTTGAGCCACTGTAGCGGTTCAAACAGCAGTTCTCGCTGCTGCTCACGGGCCTGTGCACCTTCGCGAATCCGCGCAAATACCGGGCGAAAGGTTTCTGCCAGCGCGGCGTATTGCGGATCGTTATCATTGGTCTGTAGCGTCCAGAATGCGGTCATTGTTTTACCTCTTGCTTGACGTTGTCGGTATAGCGGGCAGGATCGCGGTAGGCGTGCGCCGGATGGTTTTCCGGCAGCAGCGGCCCCCGGCCAAACATTTTTTCCCGCAGCGTTTTTCCCTGGGGGTAACGTGTTTGGTAAACGCCGCGCCTTTGAAGCTCCGGCACCAGCCACTTCACCACATCATTAAAGGTTTCATGCGCCACCACATACGAAAGGTTGAAGCCATCGATATCGGTCTCTTCGACCCACAGCTGAAGCTTGTCCGCGACGGTTGATGCCGATCCCACGAAGACCTGCCCCAGGCCGCCGATAGCGCCATAATCAGCAAGATCGTTTAGTGTCCACGAGGTGTCGCCCGCGGCAAAACGCGCCACCAGCCCTGAAGCCGGTTCCGGTAATTGCGGATACGGCACATCATGCGGCAGCGCAGCGAGATCAAGACCCGTCCAGCCCGAGATCAACGCCAGCGCGCCGGGGCGTGAGATATAGCGTTGATACTCTTCATATTTTTGCTGTGCTTTTTCGTCGGTCTCTTCCACAATCACCGTCACCAGGGTGTAGACCAGCACATCGTTACCCTGTCGCCCGTTGGCGATAACCTGCTCGCGCAGGGAAGCGACATAACTCTTCAGGCCGCTCAGGGTGTGAGAATTCACAAACACACTCTCGGCGTGACGAGACGCAAAGTTGACGCCCGCGCCGGACGAACCGGCCTGGAATAGCAGCGGCGTGCGCTGGGGCGAGGGTTCACTCATCTGCACGCCCGGCACGCGAAAATGTTCACCGTGGTGACGAATGGGATGCACTTTCTCTGGATGGGCAAAAATGCCCTTTTCCTTGTCGCGCACCACCGCATCCTGCTCCCAACTGCCTTCCAGCAGCTTATACACCACCTCCATATACTCGTCGGCGCGCTGGTAACGGGCGTCATGTTCCAGCAACGCCTGTTGCCCGGTATTGCGCGCGCCGCTGTCGAGATAAGAGGTCACGATATTCCAGCCCACGCGACCGCCGGAAAGATGATCGGCCGTCGCCAGACGGCGGGCAAAAGTGTAAGGATGCTCATAGCTGGTCGAAATGGTGACGCCTATCCCCAAATGTTCAGTGACCATGGCAACAGGCGCAATCAGCTGTAAGGGATCGTTGAGCGGGATCTGCGCCGCATCACGCAGCGCAGCCTCAGTGTTACCGCCATAAACATCGTAATAACCAATCACATCGGCGATAAACAGGCCATCAAACAGCCCTTTCTCCAGCAGGCGGGCAAGCTCTGTCCAGTAGGCGAGATCTTTATACTGCCAGGCGCGATCGCGCGGATGTCGCCACAGCCCGGAAGCCTGATGCCCGACGCAATTCATCTCAAAAGCATTCAGTCGTATCTGTTTTTTCATCAAGGGGCTCCCCTCGCAACACGGCGATAAAAGGTAAGAAATGCATGAAAAGGATTCAGGAAACGGCGTGGTGACTGACCAGTAAATCCAGCGCGCTCTTGCGATAGCTGGCGAGTTCACTGGCGTTACGGTCACGCGGATGCGGGAGCGAAACCGCGACATCACGCAGCACACGCCCCGGTTCGCCGCCTAAAATGACCACCCGATCGCTGAGATAAAACGCTTCATCCAGATCGTGGGTCACCAGCAGCACCGCAATCCCGTATTGACGCGCCAGATTGAGCACCAGGTTTTGCAGGTTCATGCGCGTGAACGGGTCAACGGCACTAAAGGGTTCATCCATCAGTAAAATCTTCGGGCGCCCGTACAGCCCGCGCGCAATCGCCACGCGCTGTACCTGTCCGCCGGAGAGCTGTTTGGGCAGCTTGCCGCGATGGCTGCTGAGGCCGACATCGTTGAGCAACTGCGTCACCCAGGCCTCATCGGCGCGGTTGTCATCTTCAAAGCCAATATTTTGTTCAATGGTCAGCCACGGGAACAGACGCGCCTCCTGAAACACCACGCCGACGCGGTGATCCTGGCGGGTGCTCTGCTCTTCGCCATACAGGCAACGTCCGCGATAATCCGTGTCCAGCCCGGCTGCAATTCGCAGCAGTGTGCTTTTGCCGCAGCCGCTGGCACCCAGCAGGCTGACGATTTCGCCCTCGTCCAGGCGAATGTGGATATCGCGTAAAATAGTGCGTTCGGCAAAGCTTTTCTCAATGTGCTCAAGCTGTAAAATTGCCCCCATGATTAACGACCTCCTTCGTAGTTATCCCGCCAGGTCATCATGCGGTTTTCCAGTTTTTTCAGCAGGCTATCGGAGAGTTTGCCCATCATCGCAAGCGTAATAATTGCCACCAGCACCAGGTCCGGGCGCGAATTTTCCCGACCATCGGTCAGCAGATAGCCGACACCCTGCGTCGCCGCCAGCAGTTCTGCCGCCACCACACAAAGCCAGGACATCGACAGCCCACTGCGCAGGCCGGTAAACAGATAAGGCCGCGCGGCAGGAAGAATAATTCGGCGGATGAGTTGCGCACCGCTCAGGCGATAGAGCGTGCCGAGTTCAATCAATTTGCGGTCGACGTTGCGGATCCCTGCTACCAGATTGAGATAAACCGGGAAGAACGCGCCAATGGCGATCAACGTGATTTTGGCGCTTTCATCGATACCCATCCAGATAAGCAGCAACGGCACCCATGCGAGGCTGGGCACCGCGCGCAGCGCCTGAAATGTTGGGTCAAGCCAGCTTTCGAGGCTGCGGCTCAACCCCACCAGCGATCCCACCAGCACGCCGAGCGACGCGCCGATGGTAAAGCCTGCCAGCACGCGCAGAGAACTGGCCAGAATATGCTGCCAGAGTTCCCCCTGCGCCAGCTCGACAAAGCTGTAGAAAAGCTCTTCCGGGGGCGGCATCACCCACGCCGGGATAATCCCCAGCCGCACGATTATCTCCACGGCCAGCGCCGCCAGAATCGGCAGCGCCCAGCCGCGCAGGTTATAGCGCTTAACGGTAAATCGTCGTGGCGGTTTAACCTTCGTCCCCCGCAAGATATCGGACATAGGCTTATTCCCCCACAACCTGCTTGGCCAGCGCGCTATCCACCAGCGTGCTCAGCGCCTTATCAGGATCGGTACCGGAACGCAAAATTTTGTCCTGTTGTAGTAGAGGGATGACCGGTTTGATGGCATTCAGATGCGCCTCACCGGGAATCGGTTTGGTCAGGTCGTAACGGCTGAGCTGGAGTTTGATAACCGGTTCCGGCAGTTTGGTTTCTGCGGCAATCACTTTCACCGCTTCGTCCGGGTTGGCAATAATCCACTGGCGCGCTTTGTCGTAAGCGGCAATCACCTGTTTGACCGTGTCGGGATGTTCCGCAAGGAATTTCTCGTTAGTATTGAGGAATGCCGCAACGCCAAATTTATCGTTGCTGTAGAGCACTTTATCTCCTGCCAGTTGCCCCGCCGCCATATGCGGGTCCAGCCCGGCCCAGGCGTCAACGCGCCCCTGTTCCAGGGCGGTACGGCCATCAGGATGCTGAAGATGAACAATGTTCACATCGCTCGGCTTGAGATGGTTCGCTTCCAGCGCCCGCAGCAGGAAGAAATAGGGATCGGTGCCTTTGGTCGCGGCAATTTTCTTGCCTTTCAGTTCATCAATGGATTTCAGCGGTGAATCCTTTTGAATGAGCAGCAGGCTCGGAACGTACCAAAGATAACTGTATACCGCTTTCACCGGCTGGCCGTTGGTGCGGCTGACAAACGCCGAGATACTGGAGGTGAGCGCAAACTGGGTTGACCCGCTGTTCAGGAACTCCAGCGAGTTATTCGAGCCGCGCGATAATACCCAGCGCACTTCCGTCCCCTGCGGTTTTAATTCATCTTCCAGCCAGTGATTTTTCTTCACGATGAGGCTTTCCGGGGCATAGTAAGCGTAATCGAGACTTAGTGTCGGTAACGCCTCTGCCTGGCTGTAAAACGCGGCGAATGTCAGCGCCAGCGCAGATGCGGTTCTGGCGAAAAAGGTTTTTTTAGCGTGCATGGTGCGGCCCCAAATGTGCGATGTGATTATTGTTGTTTCTGTTTCGCCACTGTAGGGGATAGCCTTAAGGCCACAAAATAACAATTACGCAGAAGGTTATTAACATTTTTGAAATATGGCGGGTAATTAGCGGAATACTGATGACAAATCTGTTGACGTCCGCCCCCGGTTATAGCGCATAATACTGTATAAACATTCAGTATTTGGAGACAGTATGTTTGTAGAACTGGTTTACGATAAACGTAACGTTGCAGGGCTGCCTGACGCGCGTGAAATCATCTTAGCGGAGCTGACTAAACGGGTGCATCGCCTGTTTCCAGATGCCGATGTACGCGTAAAACCGATGCAGGCCAATGGCCTCAATAGTGACGCCAGCAAAAGCGATCGGGAAAAACTTAACCGAATGCTGGAAGAGATGTTCGAAGACGCTGATATGTGGATGGTGGCAGAATAAAACACCAAGCATTCGACGAGCAGAGCCCACCAGGCTCTGTCCCGGACACCTCTCAGCAAAAAATCCTTTTAGATCTCCTGCCTGAAAACAGGAGCGCAACAAGGAGAAGCGCTGAGAAGTGAATCCCCCCTTAACTGACCCGTATCAGCCAACCATCATTCTATTTTTTTGAACAAGACCCGCAAAACATTCCGATTTTCATGATCGCCGTCACACTTTATCCTTGTAGTTATCAAAACAACAACCTACTTACCCTCTGGTTGTACCAAGGAGCCTTATCATGAAATCACTCAAATCTTTTGCCGTTGTCGCGACGCTGTCACTGGCTTCTCTGTTATCCGCCAGCGCGCTGGCTGCCGATAATACCCGCGTTGAAGCGGGCTCAAACATCGATACGTCCGTAGGGCAGAATCATATCGATGTCAGCCACGCTTTTGATGCAGAAAATTTGACTGCCGGGAATCTGCAGTAATCACACCGCGCGAGCCTTACGGCTAAGCGACTTCCTCCAGAATCACCGCAACCCGTTGCCCGGCACGCACTGACGAGCCGGGTTGCACACTCAGATGCTGGATCACGCCATCACACGGTGCCAGCAGCGGGATTTCCATTTTCATCGACTCCAGAATCACCAGCACATCGCCTGCACGCACGCGGCTACCTGCGGCGGCCTGCACCTGCCAGAGATTCCCGGAGATGGGGCTCTCCACACCCTGCTCTCCCATCTGGAGTGGTGCATCTGCGTCTTCTTGCGCCACGCTCTCCTGGCTGTCGAAATGCGCCTGTCCGCTGGCGATCCAGCGATCGCGTTCCTCGTTGAACGCCCGCTGCTGATGTTCACGAAACGCGTCAATATCCTGCGCTTCACGTTCAAGAAACTGCTGATACTCCGCCAGCCGCAGCGTGCCGTGCTCAATGCGCAACGGATAGCGCCCGAGCGGGAAATCGCGGCGAATTTGCAGTAATTCCTCTCCCGAAACGGGATAAAAACGGATCTGGTCAAAAAAGCGCAGCAGCCACGGCTTGCCGTCGAAATCGGCGACGTGATGATAGCGATTCCACATTTGAAGGGTTCGTCCGACAAACTGATAACCGCCCGGCCCCTCCATGCCATACACGCAGAGGTAAGCCCCGCCGATGCCTACCGAGTTTTCCGCAGTCCAGGTTCGCGCCGGGTTGTATTTGGTGGTCACCAGACGGTGGCGAGGATCCAGCGGCGTCGCCACCGGCGCCCCCAGATAGACATCCCCTAACCCCATCACCAGATAGCTGGCGTCAAACACCGTATCCCAGACCGCCTGCTCATCGGGCAGATCGTTGATCCGACGAATGAATTCGAGGTTGCTTGGGCACCAGGGCGCATCCGGACGCACGGTGGTCATGTATTTATCAATCGCCTTGCGGCAGGCCGGGTCATCCCATGAGAGCGGAAGATGCACTACTCGCGTGGGCACCTGTAGATCGTCACTGCCGCAAACGGAATGCCATTCATCGCGCACCCACGCCAGCAACGCATCAAGCGCCAAAGTTTCCGGCTCAAAATGCACCTGTAAAGATCGAATGCCTGGCGTCAGGTCAATAACACCTGGCCGCGATGCGCGCTCCAGCGCCTGCATCAGGGCGTGAATGCGAAAACGCAGCACCAGATCCAGCTCCGGTTCCCCGGCCTCAAGCAGCAAATGCGTGTCGCCCGATACGCGCGCAATCAACCGCTTATCACCCTCACCGCAGTTCATCACGATCGGCGAGTTTAACGCGGCAGGCTGCCATCCATTGTCGATGGCTTGCAGCGTATCTATTTCCATATCCTGCGACTGCGCAAGCTGACGCGCGGTTTTCAGGCTGACAGGAACAAAGCGGATTTTGTCTCCCGCCTTTAGCTGACCTAGCTGCCAGAGATCGGCTTCGATAACGGTGACCGGGCAAACAAACCCGCCCAGGCTCGGGCCATCCGGCCCAAGAATGACGGGCATATCGCCGGTAAAATCAACCGCACCCACCGCATACGGATTATCGTGAATATTCGATGGATGCAGCCCCGCTTCGCCACCGCTCTCACGTGCCCAAAGGGGTTTCGGGCCGATCAAGCGCACCCCCGTACGGCTGGAGTTAAAGTGTACTTCCCAGTCGGTGGTGAAGAAGGTGTCAATATAGCTTTCGGCAAAGAATTCCGGCGCACCGTGCGGGCCGTAGATTACGCGCAGCGTGCGCACATCCGGCAAGTGCGTTTCCAGCGATGCGGGCAGCGTCGCCTGCTGTGCGTCATGGCATTCACCCAGATGCAACACATCGCCCGCGCGCAACGCGCGCCCGGCATGTCCACCGAACTGGCCGAGGGTGAAGGTACTTTTGCTGCCGAGATACATGGGTACCTGGATGCCGCCGCGCAAACATACGTAGCTTCGCACGCCAGCCCCCGTGATTTCGCCGATTTTCAACGTCGATCCGGCGGGGATGGTGAACGTTCGGTTCATCACCTGCGCGATGCCATCAAGCGTTACGGGAATTGATGCGCCGCAGACAACCGCCACCGCCGCCGTATTAAATTTCAGGGTGGGGCCGCTGAGGGTTATCTCCAGCGCAGCCTCCCCTTCCGGGTTACCGAGCAGGCGATTGCCCAGACGCAGTGCCCGGTTATCCATTGGGCCTGAAGGGGGCACGCCGACGGCCCAGTAGCCCAGGCGCCCTGGATAATCCTGCACGCTGGTTTGCGTTCCGGCGCTCATCACCTCAACGGTATTCGCCTGATAGTGCAACGCGTCCAGGCAGCGGGTCCAGGGTTCGCCCTGGCTAAACGGTGCAAACGTCAGAATTTGCTGGAGATAAAGGCGATTGGTTTCAACTCCATATAAACGCGTTTCGGCAAGCGCGTTGTTCAGGGCCGTTAGCGCCTCTGCCCGGTTATCACGCCAGCTAATCATTTTAGCCAGCATCGGGTCGAAGAACGGCGGCACCTCGCATCCGGCTTCAATCCAGCGGTCAATGCGCAGCGTCGCGCCATCTGCAGGTGGAAAAACGACCTCGGTCAGTAAACCCGGCGATGGCTGAAACTGACGCCCCGGATCTTCAGCATAGATACGCGCCTGAATCGCGTGGCCGCGCGGCGTTAACCCGGCAGCCAGCGTTGATAAGGGAGGGAGCTCCCCGGCGGCCAGTTCAATCATCCAGCGTACCAGATCCACACCCCACACTTGTTCCGTGACGCCGTGCTCCACCTGCAAACGGGTATTCACTTCGAGGAAATAGAACTGCGCGGCGAGGCTGTCATAAACAAACTCCACCGTACCCGCACTGCGGTAGTTCACCGCTTTGCCAAGAGCAATGGCGGCCTCACACAACGCGTCGCTCATCCCGTCCGGCAGATTCGGCGCGGGCGTCTCTTCAATCACTTTTTGGTTACGACGCTGAACCGAACAGTCGCGCACGCCAAGGGCAATAACATCACCGTCCCCATCGCCAAAAATTTGCACTTCCAGATGGCGAGCACGTTCTATGTACTTCTCCAGGAAGACGCCAGCATCGCTAAAGTTGTTCTGTCCCAAACGCACGACAGCGTCGAACGACTCGCTGAGTTCTCGCGCATCCCGGCACACGCGCATCCCAATTCCACCGCCGCCCGCCGTACTTTTCAGCATCACCGGATAGCCTATCAATGCGGCCTGCTGGCAGGCTTCCTGCGCATCCGCCAGCAGTTCCGTTCCTTCCAGCATCGGCACGCCCTGTGCTTTCGCCAGCGCGCGTGCGGTGTGCTTCAGCCCAAAAGTTCGCAGTTGCTCAGGCGTTGGGCCCACGAATGCCAGCCCAGCGGCCTCGCAGGCTTCGGCAAAGGCCGCGTTTTCCGACAGAAAACCGTATCCGGGATGAATCGCGCCGGCCCCGCGGCTTTTGGCGGCGGCGATAATGTTGTCGATAACCAGATAAGTGTGTGCCGCCGGGCCTTCGCCAAGGCTTATCGCCTCATCAGCGTCACGGATGTGCAGGCTGCTGAGGTCAGCCTCAGAATAGACCGCCACGCCCTTAATGTGCATAGCGCGCAACGTACGTAAAATTCGACAGGCGATAGCCCCGCGATTGGCAATGAGGAGTGTTGTGAACATAGTGATGACTCAATTCTGGCGGGTCGTCCCGCGATAAAGTCATTCCCCTGAGGTCGTCCTCAGGGTACACGCGCTTACGCTTTCGGCGTCGGCGTGTGGTTCAGGCGATCGGCACGGGCGGCAAACAGGCGAAAAATCACCTTGCGCCAGCGTTGCCAGCGGGTCAGTTCCATACCAGCACCTCGGCAGGCGTTGGGTTCCAGCCATTGCACGGGTTGTTAAGCTGCGGGCAGTTGGAGATAAGCACCATCACGTTGCATTCAGCAATCAGCTCCACATACTTACCCGCTCCCGAGATACCGTCTTCGAAGGTCAATCCCCCCTCTGGCGTCACCGGCACGTTCATAAAGAAGTTGATGTTGGCGCTGATATCGCGCTTATGCAGCCGACCATCGTGCAGGCAGGCGCACAGAAAGTTATCGCGGCAACTGTGCATGTAACGTTTGTCCAGCGAATAGCGCACGCTATTACTCTCCTGAGCACAAGCGCCGCCAAGAGTGTCATGACGCCCACAGGTGTCAGCCACTATCGTTAACAACGGATTACCAAGGTTAGAGTAAAGCACGCTGCCGGTGGTCAAATAGGCATTCCCCTGGCGGCGCAATGTCCGCTGCACGTCATAGCGTTCACGCGGGTTATCCGCGTTGTAGAACAGGGTGTCGATAGCCTGATTACCTTCGAGATCGAGCAAACGTAAAGTTTGCCCCTTTTTCACTTCAAACAAATAGGGCTCTCCCGCCGGGATCACGTGGCGGAACACCGCGTCTTGCGGATGGCGTGGGCTGGTCATCGTGTTCATCACAGGCTCCTTAACGGGTGAAAAGTTGCGTATTCATAAACGCGCGCTGATTTTCATCGCGCGTGAACAGCGCGGCTGTTGCAGCCTGCTCATCGCAAGCCTGGTACCAGCTCAGTTGAACCGGACGCGGCGCATAATCCGTGTCAGGGTTTTGCGGATGCGGCAGTGCGGTCAGGACGATCAACACGTCCATCGGGGCAAAAAGTTCGACGTAATTACCCACCTGCGAATGCCAGCGCACAAAATGGAAGTCGCCATTTTCATCCACCGTCACTTTGCTGAAGAAATTCACCACCATCAGCAAATCTTCCAGACCAAGATCCCATTTACCCAACTCCACCAGCAGGTTATCGACGCCGTTGCGATAAAAGCCGTTGCGCAGTTCCTGATAGCGCCCGGTACCATATTTTTCCGCGGTTTCCTGTGCATTCAGCACGCCACCAAAGGGGTCATGCCAGCCGCAGGTATCGGCAACAATGCCCGCCAGCACGCGCCCCATGTCGGAGTAGAAACAGTGCCCGGCGGTGAGACGCGCAGTGTGCTGCCCTTTCAGGGTATCGGGCAGATTGAGCCGTTCACTTTTCTCGTGTGGGTTAAGCATCATCATGCTGACGTTGGCATTGCCATCGATATCGGTCAGACGCAGGATCTGCCCGCGCCGCAGAATAAATGACGCCTGACCGCCGCCCGGCACCTGCTCTTCACGCAGGCTCGATGTAGTGTGAAGTCGTGGTTTCATCAGATTCTCTCCTTATGGGAAATACGTTGTGGTCTGTACCAATTGGCTGGCGCTGGGATAACCGCGATTCATTGAGCGGAATGTCGTAGGTCACCCGCGCGCCGTAGGCATTGGGGGCCTGCGGGTCGATGCGCACTTTGTCAAACACCAGCAAACGGGTGCCAAGGTTGAAACCTTCCGTCAGATCATGGGTAACCATAAACACGGTCATCCCCGTTTCGCGCCATAGCGCCAGCAGCAGCGCGTGCATATCTTTGCGAATGCCGGGGTCCAGTGCGCCAAAGGGTTCATCGAGCAGCAGGACGCGCGGCTGCATAATGAACGCCTGGGCGATGGCGAGACGCTGCTGCATGCCGCCCGACAGCTGTGCCGGGTATTTATCCAGCGTATGGCTCAAACCAACTTTTTCCAGCATCTGCGCGGCCAGTTCCCGCGCGGCACGTTTGCGTGCGCCAAACAGTCGACCCAGCAACGGCGACGCCGGGAGTTCCAGCCCAACGGCCACGTTATCCAGCACATTGAGATGCGGAAAAACGGAATAACGCTGGAATACCACGCCCCGGCTGCTGCCGGGTTCACCGGGCAGCGGTTTGCCATCCAACAAAATTTCGCCACGGCTGGGGCGCTCCTGGCCCAACAGCAGGCGTAAAAAGGTCGATTTTCCGCAGCCAGACGCGCCGACCATTGAACAAAACTCACCCTCTTTCACCGTCAGGTTGATGCGCTCCAGCACGACGTGGTCGCCATATTCCTGCCAGATATTGTTCACCGCGATAAAACTCATGCCCGGCCCCCTTCTGCCCACGGGAAGCAGCGTTTGTGCAACTGGCGTAAAGCCAGGTCCATCAGCCACGCCAGCAGGGTTATCCAGATGACGTAAGGAATAATGACGTCCATCGCCATATAGCGACGAACCAGGAAAATGCGATAGCCCAGACCGGCGGTGGCAGAAATGGCTTCCGCTGAAATCAGAAACAGCCATGCCGAGCCAAGCATTAAGCGCAGTGAGGTAATTAACCGGGAAATCAACTGCGGCAAAACCACCCGCAGCACCACCGTCCAGCTATTGGCACCGAGCGTTTGCGCCTTGATGAACAGCTCCGCCGGGATCTCTTTCGCCCGCTGTTCGAGGTCGCGCGCCAGCATCGGCGTGATGCCAATCACGATAAGCATCACTTTGGATAGCTCATCAAGGCCAAACACGATGAACAGAATCGGCAGGATTGCCAGCGGCGGCACCATAGAAAGCACGGTCATCAGCGGTGACAGCGCCGCGCTATACATCGGGAAAACGCCCGCGGTAATCCCGATACTGAGCCCAATCAGTGACGCAATCGCCAGCCCAAGCAGCAAACGCGTCAGGCTAATGAGCGTATCGGCCCACAGCAAATATTCGCCGCTGCGACGGTCCGGGGTGAAGGCCATCCGGTCGATGGCCGACAGCATTTGCGACAGGCCCGGCAACAGTTTGTCGTGAGGGTTGGCCTCCAGACGCAGGGTCGAGCCGACAAACCAGGCGGCAATCAGCAGCACGAAGGGCAGCAGCATTAACATGATTCGCATGCCGTGCTGGGGGTGGCGGTTAATCTGGCGCATGGCGAAGGCTCCCGTCGTCAATTATCACAGCTGGCCTGCAACGGCCATCTTCAGATAGCGGTCATCAAAGCGCAGTTTGGTGTTAGCGGTATCCCCGAGGGTCGCGTTACCGGGGAACGCCATGCCGATGAAATCCGCGCTCGCCGCGCCTTCGCCTAATAACCCTTTATCAAAAGAGAACTGCGCCACGCGCTGCATGGTTTTTACAAGCTCAGGCGCGGTGATGAAAGCCAGCGCATCGGCGGGCGTCCAGAAAAGATGGGTAGTTTTGAGTTGTGCCTGGTAACCGGCGAGATCGGTGCCAGAATCAGCGGCCATTGCGCTCAAAGCCTGCTTATCGCCCGCCTGCATTTTTGCCATCATTTCAAACCATGCGCCGGTCAAGGCTTTACCCAGCGCCGGGTTGTCATGCAGGGTTTCACTGTTCACCACCAGCATGTCAATTAGTTCTCCTGGTACTTGCGAAGAGCTGAACACTTCCGTGGTTTGCGGCGTTTGCTTAATAACGGAAAGCTGCGGGTTCCACGCCACGGCGGCGCGCACGTTAGCGGTAGAAAATGCCGAGACGATATCCGCATCCGAGGTGTTGACCACCTTCACGTCTCGCTCCGCCAGCCCCGCTTTTTCCAGCCCGCGCACCAGCAGGTAATGAGAAACCGACAGTTCAGGGAGATACACCGACAGGCCTTTCAGGTCGCTGAGCTTTTTATCCGCACCTTTGAGTACCACGCCGTCGTTGCCGTCAGAGTAGCTACCGGTAATCAGCGCCGTGGTGTCAACACCACCCGCTGCGGGGATAGTTAACGCATCCATGTTGGTCATGGTGCAGCCGTCAAACTGGCCCGCGGTGTACTGGTTTATGGATTCGATGTAATCGTTAAGCTGGACAATATTGATTTTAATGCCGTATTTGCTGGCCCATTTATCAATGATTTTTTCGTTGCTGATGGTGCCCCAGGGCATCCAGCCTGCGTAGATAGTCCAGCAGATGTTGAACTCTTTTTTGACGGCGGCAAATGAGGGGGCGCAGGCGAACAGCGCAAGCGTTAGAGCAAGTGAGCGAACAAACGGCAATCTCTTCATCATAGACCTCGGTTTGGCACAAAAAAGTGGGGGCAGCGCGACACCCTATGGTGCTGCTGTCTCCCGGGCTTTTGTCCCGCCGTGTAACCTCGTCGAGGTCGCCAGCTCTCGGACCTGACGTTCACCTTCGTGAACCGGAACCCTAGCCAGCCATTGATGCCAGATTGTCTTACGCTGCCTTCTGCCTGTGATGTTGCAATCTGCATGCCAGAAGGGAATGTGCCGTTAAATCACCAGGATGGGATATTTTCGATGTCAACAACACCAGTTTGGGGAACCAAAGCGGTGCAATGCATGGATTTGGGGCGTAATGAAAAACCGCATTGTTTAAGGGAAATATGAAAGAGGCCTCACCGGGGAAAGTTCGGCTCTGGTAGCCGGAGGTCATCATTATTGGCGCAAGTGCCATTTCATCACTAAGCTCAATGATTGAGCTTTAAAGATATTGATAACAAAAAGGATATCACGATGAGTGAAGTGAAAATTGTCGCCACCCTGACTCCGCGCAAAGAGTATGTCGATACCATCCGCTCCGCCGCACAGGCAATGGTTGGCCCCACACAGCTGGAGGCGGGTTGCCTGCAATATGATTTGCACGAAAGCCGCGCCATTCCGGACGTGCGTAATCTGGCGGTGGAAGGCGCGGTATCATTTGTGTTTATTGAGCGCTGGAAGTCTGAGGACGATTTGAAAAAACACGTCGCCATGCCGTATCACGATGACTTTCTGGAAATCTTAGACGGCAAGCTGGATAACATTAGCGTTCAGCGGCTGAACAAACTGTAGGTGTGTGCCATAACGCCTGATGCGCTTCGCTTATCAGGCCTACGGGTTCTTCATCCCTGTAGGCCGGGCAAGCGCAGCGCCCCCGGCAAATGTCAGTCACAAACTGTAAATTAACCATCTGATTTGTCGATATTTCTTAATCAGTGACCGCGATCGCTACCCCCTTCATGCGTTGTTATCCACAATAAAGATTATTTCAGCAAATGATTGATATGAAGGGATTTCAACTATGTATAAAACGATTCTGGTTCCTGTTGATGTCTTTGAGTCCGACCTTGCCAACAACGCCTTAGCACACGCGCAATATCTGGCCGAGAAAGCAGATGGTGATATTCACCTTCTGCACGTGCTCCCGGAATTTTCCCCCATGCTTACCCGCGGTTTTATCGCAGACGCGAAGAAAATGCAGCAATATTTACAGTGTGCGAGCGAAGAGAAAATGGCGCAGCTGGCAAGAAGTCTCTCATTCCCGCAGAACCGTATTCATCACCATATTCGCAGCGGGAAAGTGCGTGACGCCGTCGCGACGCTGGCGGATGAACTGAAAGCGGATGTGGTGGTGATTGGTTCACGCAATCCGGCAAAGCAGTCGCATCTGCTGGGGTCTGAAGCTTCGGGGATTTTACGCCATGCTCGCGTGCCGGTGTTTGTGATTCGCCTGTAAAGGTACGCAAAAAAAATAAGCCTGCTTATCGCAGGCTATCGGTCGATTACTGAAGCGACGCGGCCATATGGCGCTTCGCTTCCGTACGCACGCGATGAAGAACACGATGTTTTATTTCAGTATACTGCGGGTGTTCTGCCAGCGTTTCGATATTCCGCTCACGGGTAAACGGCAGCACAATCTCTTCGACAATTCGCCCCGGCTTGGCCGACATAACCAGAATACGGTCAGCCAGAAACAGCGCCTCTTCCACATCGTGAGTAACAAAAAGGAGAGTCGTTTCCGTTTTCAGCCAGGCGTCGCGGAGCAGTTCCTGCATCATTAATCGTGTTTGTGCATCCAACGCGCCAAAGGGTTCATCCAGCAACAAAACCTCCGGCTCCGGCAGCCAGGCGCGAGCCAACGCGACACGCTGCTTCATCCCACCAGAAAGCTGCCAGGGCGCATGATGCTCAAAACCTTTTAATCCTACGCGGGACAGCCAGTTAATCGCCTGATTATTCACGTCCTCTTTATTATATTTGCCTAGACGCGGGCCAAAGGTGACGTTTTCCAGCACAGACAGCCACGGGAACAAGTTTGCCTGCTGAAAGATCATGCCGCGATCCGGCCCCGGTTGCGTCACCTTTTTCCCCGCGGCTTTCACCGTACCTTTATCGGGGCGAGTAAACCCCGCAACAAGATTAAGGATGGTCGATTTCCCGCAGCCCGATGGCCCCAGCAATACCACAAACTCCCCTTTTTTCAGGGTGAGGGAGATATCGTCGAGAACCGTGACCGGATTCGGCTTGGCCGCAAAGGCAAGTGACACGTTTTCAAGTGAGATAGAACTCATTATTCTTTCCCCGCCCAGGGTACAGCTACGCGCTGCAAACCCAGAATCATTAAATCGAGCAGATATCCAATCCCGCCCAACAGCAGAATACCCAACATGACAATATCCGTGCGCAGATAGGCGCTGGCGTTCACCACCATCCAACCAAGCCCTGAACTGGCAGCCACCATTTCCGCCGCAATCAGCGACGTCCAGCCAATACCAATCGAGAGCCTGACTGTTGTAAAAAGATCCGGCAGCGCATCAGGCAATACCACACGCATAAAGATCTGCCGACGCGTCGCGCCCAGCGTTTGTGCCACGCGAATACGCGAGCGGCCAATTCGCTCTACGGCCGCCGACGCACCGACAACCACACTCAAAAACGTCGCGATAAATATCAAAAAGAATTTTGACGACTCGCCAATTCCCAGCCACACCACCGCCAGCGGAATCAGCGCGATTTTGGGCAACGGACGAAGAAATTGCACAAACGGGTTAAGGACAGCAGCCAGCGTGTCTGAAAGCCCCATTAATAATCCCAGCGGGATGCCAATCGCAATAGCCAGCGCAAAGGCGCTCAATGCACGGGCCAGACTGACAGCGATATGCTGCCAGAGCGGTACCTGACGATAGCCATCTTCCAGCAACTCACGCGCCGTTAAGCCAATATCCGTCAGCGAGGGAAGCAGCAGTGGATCCACCCACTGCCTTGTTGCCGCCGTTTGCCAGAGCATAAAGAAAACCGCCACCGATACCACGCTGATGGCGATATGTTGACTCAATTTCATTGTCCGGACACCGCCGCATCTTGAATGTAGTGGACATTGATGGCGCTGTTCCAGTTTGTCGGGATATCGCGCTGCCGGATCTCGCCAATGCCGGCAAGGAAGTTCGCCGTTTTACTCAGCGCTTTTCCAATACCGCTGTCGCTGGTATTCGTACCGTTCCCCAACCAGGATGGCGTACTCTGCTCAGCTAATGTCGGATATTCCAGGCCATTCAGTGTGTTAGCCGCCGTCGTTTGCGGCGCACCGACTTCTTTTGCAACAATCGCGGAAGCGCGTTCCGGATCCTTTTTGAACTCGTTGACTTTTTCCTGATGCACGCGCAGGAAGGCGGTTACCACCTGAGGATATTGTTCCGCAAAGGCCTTACGGACAACATAGTTGTTGTAAATGAGATAGCCTGCTTTTTGCAGTTCTTTAGTGGCAAAGACCTGATGCCCCCCTGCCGATTCCAGCTCCTGCGCAAAAGGCGCCCATACATAACCCGCATCAATATCACCACGTTTCCACGCCGCCACCATCTCTGCCGGACGTAGCGGCAGCAGGGTTATTTTACTGCGATCCAGTTTATTGACGGTGATCGCGGCTTCCAGCGCATATTGCGCGGTGGAGTTTGGCGGATACGCCACGCGTTTGCCTTCGATATCCTTAATTCCGTTAATCCCCTCTTTACCAATCAACCGCTCATAGCTGGCAATGACGCCGGAAACACCAATAATTTCGACCGGCAGTTTTCTGACAATGCCTGCGGTTGCCGGGCTGGAACCGAAGTTGGCAATATCAATCGCATTGCTGGCGAAGTAGGTTAAGGCATCGGCCCCTGACGCAAATTGCACCCACTTCACTTTACTGTTTAATGCTTTATCCAGTGACCCATCCGCCTTTGCCAGCATTAAAACCTGAGAGCCACCACTATAGGCAACACGCACTTCAGACGGCGTGTCGGCAAAAACACTGTTAACCCAGAAACTGCCTGCTGCGAGTAAAAAAACCAGACTTTTTTTCATGTTGTCTCTCTGTATTATTCTGTGTGAAATCATTTAAATAATTTGACCATTACGCCGGGACAACCAAAGGCTTGCGCACTGCTGCGCCAGCGCCTCGGCAGGATCAATGGCCTCGTTAAGGAAGGGCGAAGAAACAGCCTCTAACGCTACAGGGACTTCTGTACAGGCCAGCACCAGTTTCTCAGCACCACGTTCACGCAGCGCCCGCGCCTGCAATGTCAGCAACTCGCCCCCCTGCTGCAAATCACCGCGTTTCACCGCATAGCACCCCGGAACAAACCAACGCGCGATTTCATCCTGGGTCGGGAGCAGGCTTTCCGTGCCAATGGCCGCGAATCGTTGTTGAAACCAACCTGCATCCAGCGTTCCCTGTGTTGCGATGAGTCCCACCTTTTGCGGTTTGTCCTCTATCGCCTCGAGCGTGGCATCCGCGATATGCAGCATCAGCGCCTCACTTTCTTGTTTTAACGCGTCGTACCAGTGATGCGCGGTGTTACAGGCGATAACAATATGGCTAACACCCAACCGATTAAGCTGCTGTATACCGTGAAGCAGTTGCGGAAGCGGCGACGGTCCTTCTCCGGCCAGCGCACGCTGACGATCGGCAATTTGCGGAACATTCCACACCACATGAGGAATTTGCTGCTGATCGTTCCTGGCAGGCGTGGCTCGCAGAAGCTTGTGCATAAAATCGACGGTGGCCAATGGGCCCATCCCACCCAGCACACCTAATAAAAAGGGGCGGCTCATGAGGCGAGCGAGTCGGTGATCACCTGGCGGTAGCCAAACAGGCCTGCGGAACCGCCAGTGTGGATGAAGACCACATTTTCCCCTTTACGGAAAGCGCCTTCGCGAATCAGACCAATCAGCCCGGCGAATCCTTTTCCGGAATAAACCGGGTCGAGCAAAATGCCTTCATGCTGTGCTAACAGTTGCAGGGCCTCCAGCATGGATGATGTCGGCAGGCCGTACCCTTCACCAACATAGTCGCTGTTAGCTCTTACGCTTTCGCGTGGCAATTCGCCCTCGACGCCCAACAGTTCCAGCGTTTGCTGGGCCAGGCGCCAGACGTTTTGCTCCTGTTTTTCACGCGGTGCTCGTACGCTAATACCGAGCAGCGGAATACCACTGTTTGAGGCGTGAAGGCCAGCCACTAATCCTGCCTGCGTGCCGGCACTTCCCGTTGCATGAACGATATGATCGATTCTCAGACGTTGCTGACTGGACTGCCACAGCAGTTCCTGTGCGCAGGCTACATAGCCCAACGCACCGACAGGATTCGAACCGCCACCGGGGATAACATACGGTTTGAATCCCTGCGAACGTAGCGTTTCTGCGTGATGCTCCATCGCCTGCTGCATATCGGTTCCGGCTGGCAAGTGTGCAATAATTTCGCCGCCTAACAGGCCATCAAGCAAAATATTGCCAGAGTGCTGGTAGTCATCGCCGAGTGTGGTCACTCGCTGCTCAAGGAAAATATGTGTTTTGAGGCCAAGTTTTGCCGCTGCGGCTACGGTCTGTCGCACATGATTTGATTGGGTTGCACCCTGAGTGATAATAACGTCGGCCTGTTTTTCCTGCGCATCGCCCAGTAAAAATTCAAGTTTGCGGGTTTTATTTCCCCCCGTCGCAAGGCCAGTGCAATCGTCGCGTTTGATCCAAATATTCGGACCGCCAAGCAGTTGAGAGAGCTGGGTTAACGGTTCTAATGGCGTGGGGAAATGACCGAACGAGAGCCGGGGAAATCGAGCGAGATGCATAATTATAACTCCTGTAAAATAGTCGCTAAACGCTTATCACGCGAATGAGCAAGAACACAGGAATGACTATATTGAACAATGAAGAACGGGCTAACCAAGTTTTTTGGCTATTGATATGATCAGGCAGCATAAGAGAGAGGACGAAGAACGTTATTCTAAAAAAGCGTTAATTAATAATATTAATCCAGTCTTAATAGCAGGCTGCACAATTGCAGCCCGCTATTATGGTAATTAATCCCTCAGCGCATCCTGCAAAATTTTCATGGCCGCATCAAACTGCGCATCCGGGATGGTCAGCGGATACAGGAAACGAATCACGTTGCCGTACGCGCCGCAGGTCAGCAGTAGCAGCCCTTGAGCCAGCGCGCGTTGCTGAATTTTCTGCGCGATCGCGGCTGACGGCTCGCCCGTTTGCGGGTCGTTGAACTCAGCCGCGATCATCGAGCCAAGCCCGCGTACCGCAGCAATTGCCGGAACGCGTTCTTTGGCCTCAATCAGCGTGTCTATCAGCCGCTGACCGAGTTGATTCGCGCGCTCGCAAAGGGATTCTTTGTCGATAATGTTGAGTACCGCGTGCGCGGCGGCCACCGCCAGCGGGTTCCCGGCGTAGGTACCACCCAACCCGCCCGGCGCGGGCGCGTCCATAATGTTTGCGTTACCCACCACACCCGAAAGCGGCATCCCGCCCGCGAGGCTTTTTGCCATGGTCATTAAATCCGGCTTATCGGCATAGTGATCCATAGCAAACAGTTTACCCGTACGCGCAAAACCGCTTTGCACTTCATCAGCAATCATCACAATACCGTGCTCGTCGCACAGACGGCGAATGGCAGCAACCAGCTCTTTTGGTGCCACATTGAAACCGCCCTCACCCTGCACCGGTTCGAAAATAATCGCCGCCACCTGTTTCGCTTCGATATCAGACTTAAACAGGCGTTCGATGGCGTCGAGGGAATCTTGCGTCGAAATGCCATGCAGTTCTGACGGATACGGCACGTGATACACCGAACCGGGGAACGGGCCGAAGCCGATTTTGTACGGCGCGACTTTTCCGGTCAGTGCCATGGTCATATACGTGCGGCCGTGGAAGCCGCCGCTAAACGCAATCACGCCGGGGCGCCCGGTATGGGCGCGGGCAATTTTCACCGCATTCTCAACCGCTTCCGCACCGGTGGTGAAGAACGCGGTTTTAGCCTGACCGCTCACCGGCGCAAGGGTGTTAATTTTCTCCGCCAGGGTGACGTAGCTTTCGTATGGCACAATCTGGTACGCGGTGTGGGTAAACTGTTGCAGTTGCTGTTCCACTGCCGCCACCAGTTCAGGGTGGCGGTGTCCGGTGTTCAGCACCGCGATGCCTGCGGCGAAATCGATGTATTCATTGCCTTCAACATCCTTCAGCGTGGCGTTTTCAGCCGACTGGGCGAAGAAGTTACACATTACGCCAACCCCACGCGGGGTGGCAGAAAGACGACGCTGATGGAATTCATTGTTGCTCATGTTTCACACCTTTTGACTCTTCACGGTTAATCGGAAATTAAACGCCCAGACGATCGCGCAGGCTGTAATAGGCCGCGCCCATCGCGGTAAACGGCACGCGCAGCGTGCGCCCGCCGGGGAACGGATAATGCGGCAGATTGGCGAAGGCGTCGAAGCGTTCGGCATCACCGCGCAGCAGTTCAGCAATCAAACGCCCGGCAAGATGGGTACAGGTCACGCCGTGGCCGCTGTAGCCCTGCATGTAATAGATGTTGGTATCAAGACGACCAAACTGCGGCATCCGGGAAAGGGTCAGCAGGAAATTGCCCGTCCAGCGATAATCAATTTTGACGCCCTTCAGTTGCGGGAAGGTTTTCAGCAGTTTCGGCACCACAAGGCGCTCAACGTCATCCGGGTCACGCGCACCGTACACCACGCCGCCGCCGTACAGCAGGCGGTTATCGGCGGTCAGGCGGTAGTAATCAAGCAGATAGTTACAGTCTTCGACACAGTAGTTTTTCGGGATCAGCGAACGGGCTAACTCATCGGAAAGCCGCTCGGTGGTGATCACCTGCGTGCCGCACGGCATACTGCGTTTCGCCAGTTCCGGCTCCACTTTATCGCCCAGATACGCATTCCCGGCGACAATCACATATTTCGCCGTCACCTGGCCTTTGGCAGTGCGCACAACGGCGGGCGTGGTGTGCTGGATCTGCGTCACCGCTGAAAGCTCATACACACGCCCGCCGTTCAGACGAATGGCGTCGGCTTCGCCAATGGCGAGGTTCAGCGGGTGAATATGCCCGCCGCTGTGATCCAGCAGCGCGCCGGTGTAGCGATCGCTGGCCACTTCGCGGCGAATGGCGTTGGCGTCCAGCAGTTCCAGTTGTTTATTACCGTAGCGTTCCCAGTTCTCTTTCTGCTCTTCGAGCGTGGCGAGCTGTTTATCATTCATCGCCACGAACAGGCCGCCGGGGCGATAGTCGCAGTCAATTTGATAGCGTTTGATGCGTTCGCGGATGATCTCTCCGCCTTCGAACATCATGCTGCCGAGCATACGGGCGGTGTCCATGCCGTAGTTTTTTTCGATGACGTCGATGTCGCGGCTGTAGGAGTTTACAAGCTGGCCACCGTTGCGCCCGCTGGCGCCAAAGCCAATGCGTGAGGCTTCGAGTACCACCACGTCAAAGCCCGCTTCGGCCAGATGCAGCGCAGAGGAGAGCCCGGTGTAGCCGCCGCCAACCACGCAAACATCACAGGTGATGGACTCATTCAGCGTGTCGAAAGGCGCATATTTATTCGCACTGGCGGCGTAATAACTGCTGGTATGTTCGGTCATTTTCAGGCCTCCAGGCTTATCCAGATGGTTTTCAGTTCGGTGAATTTTTCAAGGGCGTGCAGGGATTTGTCGCGACCGTTGCCGCTTTGCTTATAGCCGCCAAACGGTACGGTCATATCGCCATCGTTGTAGTTATTGACGAAGATGGAACCGGCTTTTAGGCGGCGGCTCATGCGGTGCGCGCGGGAGAGATCGCGTGTCCATACCGCCGCACCGAGGCCGTACTGGCTGTCGTTGGCAAGCTGCAGCGCCTGGTCTTCTGATGTGAAACGCGTGACCACCAGCACCGGGCCGAAAATCTCTTCGCGACTTAAGGCTGCATTCGGATCCACATCCACGAAAATGGTCGGGCCGATGGCCGCAGCCAGTTCAGCGTTACGACCATCCAGCAGCAGTTGCCCTTTGCCTTCGCCTTCACGGATAAAGGTGTGTACCGAGTCTGCGTGAGCGCTGTCGATTAAGGTGCCCATGGTGGTTGCGGGATCAAGCGGATGCCCCGGTTGCCAGTTTTGCGCCTGCTGTTTTAGCAGGGCTAAGAATTCATCGGCAATGCTCTCTTCCAGTAACAAACGCGTTCCGGCGATGCACACCTGGCCCTGGTTGTAGAAGATGCCTGCGGCGGTGGCACTTGCCGCCTGCTGCAAATCCGGGCAGTCGGCGAAAACGATGTTGGCGCTTTTGCCCCCCGCTTCCAGCCAGACGCGTTTCATATTGCTGTCGCCGGCGTCTTTCAGCAGTTGTTTACCGGTACGCGTCGAGCCGGTAAAGGCGATGGCATCGATATCGTTATGACGCGAAAGCGCCTGCCCGGCTTCATGACCAAAACCGGGCACCACGTTCAGCACGCCATCCGGCAGCCCCGCTTCTTTCGCCAGTCCGGCGAGACGAATCGCACTGAGCGGCGATTTTTCAGACGGTTTCAGAATCACGCTGTTCCCCGCCGCCAGCGCCGGGCCGAGTTTCCAGCAGGTCAGCAACAGCGGGAAGTTCCACGGGACGATGGCCGCAATCACGCCGACCGGTTCGCGCACGATCATCGCCAGCTCATGGCTACTGGTGGTGGCGACTTCACCGTACACTTTGTCGATGGCTTCGGCGTACCAACGAATGGCGCGCGCCGCGCCGGGAATATCATCACGCAGGCTATGACGAATCGGTTTACCGGTGTCGAGGGTTTCCAGCAGCGCCAGTTCTTCCGCGTGGGCTTCCATTAAATCGGCGAGTTTATTCAGCACCGCTTTACGTTTTGCCGGGGCGGCCTGCGACCAGTCGCCGCGCTCAAATACGCCGCGCGCTGCACTCACTGCGCGGTCAATATCGGCGCTTTTGCCGCGCGCGATAGTCGCCAGCGGTGCCTGGGTGACCGGATCAACGGTTTCAAAGGTTTCATTTTCCGCCGCGGCGGAATATTCACCGTTAATAAATAAGCGGGTTTCAATGGCGAGACTTAACGCTTTATCCTGCCAGTAAGCCAGATGATGAAAATTCATTATGACTCCTGTTTCACGTCTATCAGATATATGCAGTTTGTGAACGTCAGGGCGCAGAGATCCCCGGGCGATGAGCCCGTTTACTTCCGGCGACATTCTTTATGGATTGCCTTTATAGCTAGCCGGGTGCGCTTGGCTTACCCGGCTAGCAAAAACAAAAAGATTAAAACGTGGTGGGGGTATGGGCGCTGATAATTCGGCAAATACCTGCCGACGTATTACTGAAACTGTGCGGAATGCCGGTATTAATGGCATAACTTTGCCCCGCGACGAGGTGATAATCCTGACCATTAATGGTCAGTACAATTTCACCTTCCAATACAGTGCCTATTTCCTCACCCTGATGCTTAATTCTCTCCCCGGTCGTCGTACCCGGCTGATAAGTTTCAAATATCATCGCCAGCGTGCGATTCGGGTTCCCGTTATGAACCAGCTTCATCGACACACCCTGACTCCCCATTTCAATTAAGTCGTCCTGATTAATGACGACCTGCGGTTCATCAGGTTTTTCCGGCTCGGAAAAGAATTCCGAGAGTGACAGACCATACACCTTCAGCAGCTTTTGCAGCGTACTGATGGCTGGGCTGACTTTATCCTGCTCTATCGTACTGATAGCGCTGTGAGTCAGCCCGGAGAGTTCGGCGGCACGACGTTGTGAAAGTCCTTGTTGCTGGCGGATTTCCGACAAGCGTTTACCCGGTGCCAGTCCGTCATCACTCATATTTGCATTTCCTTAACTGTAGGGGTCAGAGTCGCTGTTTTTCAGCGATATGGTTCTGACAAGCGGTGATAAAGCCCTCAAACAATATACGCGAAAGCGCATACTCGCTACTGTTCCATTCCGGGTGCCACTGCACGCCCAGCGCGAAGGGGTGATGATTGACGCTCACCGCCTCCACCAGCCCATCCGGCGAACGGGCCTCGACGCGCAATCGCGGGCTCACAACCTTCGCCCCCTGCCCGTGCAGAGAGTTTACCCAAAAGTTGCTACAGTCAGGTAACAGCGCGGAAAGTAATCCGCCCTCTTCAACCAGCACTTCGTGCGATGGCGCATACTGCTGTTCTACCGGCAGTTCAGGATCTTCACGATGTTCCAGCAGTTCTGGCTGCTCGCACAGCTTGCGATGCAGCTTCCCGCCGGTGGCCACCACCAGCTCCTGTAACCCACGGCAAATGGCGAAAATGGGGATGCGCCTTTCGAGTGCAGCGTTAATCAACGCCATGCTCAGAAGATCACGCCCGGGATCGGCGTCAGGCTCATCGCCGTTTTCACCATAAAGGTGCGGCTGCACATTGCTGGGGCTGCCAGGCAGATAAATGCCATCGAGTTTCGGCAGGAGTTCTGCGAGCAACGCTGGCTCCGCCAGCGCGTGTGGCAGCGCAATCGGCAAACCGCCCGCGTGAATAATGGCATTCAGGTACTTTTCTTGCAGGGTCTGGGTCTCATGACCCTTAAGCCTGTTCCTGCACATCACGATACCGATAACCGGCTTGTACATTATATTTTCCATGATCGATCTCACAAAGTGGACTAAATTATCGCCATTACTGCGGTTAAAATGACCTTTCTGTTCAATATTTTTTCAATCTAGCAGTGGATTTTCGGTTTTGCAAACTTAATTTAACATTTGACAAACATTTAGTTTGCATACAAATTCGAAGAGTGGTCATTATATTTTACGCTTTCATAGCGAGCGGAAAACAAAACCAAAGGCGAAGAATCATGGAAACCAATATCGTTGAAGTTGAGAACTTTGTTCAGCAGTCAGAAGAGAGGCGGGGTAGCGCCTTTACGCAGGAAGTGAAACGCTACCTGGAGCGCTACCCGAATACGCAATATGTTGATGTACTGCTTACCGATCTGAATGGTTGCTTCCGCGGAAAACGCGTCCCGGTAGCCAGCCTGAAGAAGCTTGAGAAAGGATGTTATTTCCCGGCCTCCGTCTTCGCGATGGACATTCTGGGTAACGTCGTAGAAGAAGCGGGCCTGGGTCAGGATATGGGCGAACCGGATCGTACCTGCGTGCCGGTACTGGGTTCCTTAACCCCTTCCGCCGCCGACCCGGAATATATCGGTCAGATGCTCCTGACCATGGTCGATGAAGATGGCGCTCCCTTTGACGTTGAGCCGCGGAATGTACTCAACCGCCTGTGGCAGCAGCTACGCCAGCGCGGACTGTTCCCGGTCGTAGCGGTAGAGCTGGAGTTCTATTTACTGGATCGCAAACGCGACGCCGAAGGGTATCTGCAACCGCCCTGCGCGCCCGGCACCGATGACCGCAACACCCAAAGCCAGGTTTACTCGGTTGATAACCTCAACCACTTCGCCGATGTGCTCAATGATATTGATGAACTGGCGCAGTTACAGCTCATCCCGGCTGATGGCGCGGTCGCCGAAGCCTCACCGGGCCAGTTCGAAATCAACCTGTATCACACTGATAACGTGCTGGATGCCTGCGATGATGCATTAGCCCTTAAACGCCTGGTGCGTCTGATGGCGGAAAAGCATAAGATGCACGCCACTTTTATGGCGAAGCCGTATGAAGAGCACGCGGGCAGCGGGATGCATATTCATATCAGCATGCAAAATAACCGTGGTGAGAACGTTCTTTCTGACGCGGACGGCGAAGATTCGCCGCTGCTGAAAAAGATGCTCGCCGGGATGATTGACCTGATGCCATCGTCGATGGCGTTGCTGGCGCCGAACGTGAACTCGTATCGCCGCTTCCAGCCGGGGATGTATGTGCCAACGCAGGCGTCGTGGGGCCATAACAACCGCACCGTCGCCCTGCGTATTCCGTGCGGCGATCGTCATAACCACCGCGTGGAATACCGCGTGGCGGGGGCCGATGCCAACCCGTATCTAGTGATGGCGGCGATTTTCGCCGGTATTCTGCACGGTCTCGATAACGAACTGCCGTTGCAGGAAGAAGTAGAAGGCAACGGGCTGGAGCAGGAGGGCTTACCCTTCCCGATTCGTCAGAGCGATGCGCTGTGGGAGTTTATGCAAAATGACGACCTGCGCCACTATCTGGGCGAGCGTTTCTGCCATGTATATCACGCCTGTAAGAATGATGAGCTGTTGCAGTTTGAGCGCCTCATTACTGAAACCGAAATTGAGTGGATGTTGAAAAACGCGTAGTGGCCCCTTGCGGGGTATGTATCACCGGCCTGAGCGGAGCCTGGCCTGACATTTGCTGGTAATCCAGACATTTCCCGTATGTCGCGTTATGGAACGCAGGCGGCAACGGGCTTCCGTTAACGATACAGACTGTGACGAGGAAATGAGATGATGCCGATGATGAAATACCCGCATGGCGAGGGAGGCTGCGTTTGCGCCCTCTCCACGACCGAAAGTACCCCGCCCCCCTTGCTTCCCCTGCTAAACAGGTTTGATTTCAGGTCGACGCGACCGCAAACCCGATTACGCAGCGGAGGCACGCATCATGGCCTTTAATTCCTCACTGGATATCGCCGCCCAACCCGGCAAAACTAAACTGCGTAAGTCACTGAAGCTGTGGCAGGTGGTGATGATGGGGCTTGCCTATCTCACGCCGATGACCGTCTTCGATACCTTTGGCATCGTGTCCGGCATCAGCGACGGCCACGTTCCGGCGTCCTATCTGCTGGCGCTGGCCGGCGTGCTGTTTACCGCTGTCAGTTACGGCAAGCTGGTTCGCCAGTTCCCGGAGGCAGGCTCGGCCTATACCTACGCGCAAAAGTCGATTAACCCGCATGTCGGCTTTATGGTCGGCTGGTCATCGCTGCTGGATTATCTCTTTTTACCGATGATCAATGTGCTGTTGGCGAAGATTTATCTCTCCGCCCTCTTCCCGGACGTGCCGCCGTGGGTGTGGGTGGTGACGTTTGTCGCCATTTTAACCGCCGCGAACCTGAAGAGCGTCAACCTGGTGGCTAACTTCAATACCCTGTTTGTGCTGGTGCAAATCTCCATCATGGTGGTGTTTATCATTCTGGTGGTTCAGGGGCTGCATAAAGGTGAAGGCGTTGGCACCGTCTGGTCGCTACAGCCGTTTATCAGTGAGAACGCGCATCTGATCCCGATTATTACCGGGGCGACGATCGTCTGCTTCTCGTTCCTCGGTTTTGATGCGGTGACCACGCTTTCCGAAGAGACGCCGGATGCCGCGCGGGTTATTCCGAAAGCGATTTTTCTGACGGCGGTGTACGGCGGCATTATCTTTATCGCGGCGTCGTTCTTTATGCAGCTGTTCTTCCCGGATATCAGCCGCTTTAAAGACCCGGATGCCGCACTGCCGGAGATTGCACTGTACGTCGGCGGCAAGCTGTTCCAGTCGATTTTCCTTTGCACCACGTTTGTGAACACGCTGGCATCCGGCCTCGCGTCACACGCCAGCGTGTCGCGTCTGCTGTATGTGATGGGGCGCGACAATGTGTTCCCGGAACGCGTGTTTGGCTATGTGCATCCGAAATGGCGCACGCCTGCACTGAACGTCATTATGGTCGGGATTGTGGCGCTGTCGGCGCTGTTCTTCGATTTAGTCACCGCCACGGCGCTGATTAACTTCGGCGCGCTGGTGGCGTTTACCTTCGTGAATTTGTCGGTGTTCAACCACTTCTGGCGGCGCAAAGGGATGAATAAAAGCTGGAAGGAACACTTCCACTATTTATTAATGCCGCTGGTTGGCGCGCTGACGGTGGGCGTGCTGTGGGTTAACCTGGAGTCAACGTCACTGACGCTGGGCCTGGTGTGGGCGGCGCTGGGTGGGGCGTATCTGTGGTATCTGGTGAGACGTTATCGCAAAGTGCCGTTGTATGAAGGTGACAGAACGCCAGTGAGTGAGACGTAATTGTTGGATGGCATCGGGCAACAACGCTGACAACGTGCCCGTTGTTCATGCCGGATGCGGCGTAAACGCCTTATCCGGCCTACAAAATAGCGCAAATTCAATATATTGCAGAAACCTTGTAGGCCTGATAAGCGCAGCGCATCAGGCAATGTTGCGTTTGCCATCAGACTCAAGCGGCGCACTACGCGCCGCTTTTAACCTGCTGGTAATACGGTACCCGCCGGGTGGTGCCGGTCAGGTTATCAAACACCTCCACCTCTGCGGTGCTGATCTGCATCCCCGTTTTACGCAACCGCTGCACATCTGCGGCTATTCGTTGAATGCCAAACCAAAAAAGCCCATCAAGCGCCGTTACCTGTAGATCATTTTCCAGCGCCAGCTTCAAACGCTCGCGCGGCTGTTTAATCTGTTTGGCAATCTCCTGATACGGCGAGGCGGTTGAAAGCGGGCCATCCATTCGCCGGATGCGCGTGGACAAGCGGTATTGATAGTCGTCGGGAATGGCGTCCAGGCTGGCTTTCAGGCTGTAAACACAACCAAAACGTTTGCCGTTAAAGAGGACATTTTTCTGACTGAGCTGAAGTTCATCGCGCACGGCGGCGATAAGCTGTGGCGCACGAATTAACAGCAGGCGAAAAGGCAATTCGAAGCTGGTGACGTAGTCAACGTTCAGCAGCGCAATACGCAAACGCTCCTGCGCACCCGCGCCGGACTGACGGCACTCTTCAATCACCTCTCGCCACTGCTGGGCCAGACGCGGCGACTCGCCCGCTTCGGTGAAGCTGTATTTTTCAATCTGATAATCGATTCTTCCGGCCACGGTGCATTCCTTCCTTTGCTATCAGCAGCTTACTTTAGCAAGTGTCCGGAAAAATCGACAGGGTCATGCGTTAAAAATCAGGCGTGAGACTCAGGCATTTCGATAATAATGAAATGACTCTGTTCTTTTGCGGTGCTGAATTTCAGCGTTGCCGGCCCGGTAATTTCCAGCGTATCTTTTTTACCTAACGTAGCGATGCCTTTCACATTCACTTCACCTTCGAAGTTATTGATATACGCCTGACGACCGGCCTGCAATTGATATTCCACTTCCGCAGTCGGATTGGTCAGTTCGCTCACAAACATGTTCACATCCTGGTTGAGCATCAGCGGCGCATCGTCATTATTCAGGCTACCGACAATATGCAGGAGCTTGTTTTCGCGCTCTTCCGCCTGATATTTACGCTGGTTGTAACGCACCTCCAGCCCCTGTTTCGGCGGCAGGATCCAGATTTGCAGGAAGCGGCACCACTCATCATGTTTGTTAAGCTCTGAGTGCCAGACGCCGTTCCCGGCGGTAATCGCTTGCACATGCCCGCGTCCCAACGTCTCTTCCGTTTGTGTTGCGCTATCCCAGTGGGTGAGCTGCCCATCAATCACATAGCTGACAATTTCCATGTTTTGATGCGGATGGCGGCCAAAACCGTTGTGCGGTTTCACGTTGTCATCATTCACCACACGCAATACGCCATAATTCATGTTGTCAGGATCGTAATAATTGGCGAACGAAAAATGGAAGTAGGTATCGGCCGGGTGATAATCACTTGCGGGCAGATAATGCAGGGATTCGCCTTTTTTTACGCGGTATTGGGTTGTCATTGTTTCTCTCCGGTGTTCATATAATGCGGACAGAGTAATGACCTTTCTCCCCAGGATAAATGGGGCCACACACAATTCACCGTTACGAAAAATGAAAGAATACGATCTCATCGCCCTGCGCAGTTTTGTCGCCGTGATCGAAACGGGGAGTTTTTATAACGCCGCCGTACAACTGGAAACCAGCAGCGCCTCCATCAGCCGCCGCGTCTCCTCGCTGGAACAGAGCCTGGGCGTGCGTCTGCTCAACCGCACGACGCGACACCTGGAGCTCACCACCGCCGGTGAGCAGTTTTACAAGGATGTGAAAGGGATCCTTGAATCACTGGAACAGGCGGAAGAGCGGCTAAACTGCTTTCAGGAGACGCTGAGCGGCGTAATTCGTCTGTCGGCGCCGTTAACCTTCGGGGTGAAAAAACTGGCGCCTCTGCTGCCCGTTTTTATGGCGAAATATCCGCACATCACCGTGCAGTTACAGCTGGAAGACCGACTGTCGGATCTGGTGGGAGAAGGACTGGATTTGGCATTACGCATCAGCGCATTAAATGATTCTTCGCTGGTTTGCACACATCTGGCAGACCTCCCACGGCTGTTTTGCGCCTCGCCGGCGTATCTGGCGCGTAACGGTGTTCCGGCGTCACCTGCTGAACTCGCCGGGCACAATTGTCTGCGTTATTCGCTGCTCTCCGCGCGCGATGAGTGGGGATTTACCGAAGGCAAAGAGCTGCCTGAGATGAATACCCCGCTTATCACCGATAACGGCGACGTGCTGCGGGAAGCGGCAATCCAGGGGATGGGCATTGCTATGCTGCCGTGGTTTATCGTCGAAGATGCGCTGCATGCGGGCACGCTGGTGCCGGTAATGCAGGAGCATGCGCCATCAGCGCTGCCCCTTTCGCTCATCCGCCCCACTCGCCACTATACGCCCGTGCGCGTCACCACCTTTATGGCGTGGCTGCGCGAAGTGTTGTGTACGTCCATTGAGTGATACTATCCCGCGCAGATACACGCGAAACGTTAACCCGAGGCTTTTTATGAACAACGATATCCCATTGAAGTATTACGATATTGCCGATGAATACGCGACGGAATGCGCAGAGCCGGTCGCCGAGTCTGAACGCACACCGCTGGCGCACTATTTTCAACTGCTGCTGACCCGCCTGATGAATAACGAAGAGATCAGCGAAGAGGCGCAGAAAGAGATGGCCGATGAAGCGGGTATAAAAGCCGCGCGAATTGATGAGATTGCGGAGTTTTTGAATCAATGGGGAAATGAGTAATTCCCTACCCGTGACGATAATGCGGGTACTGCCCGGTACACATACCGGGCAGTGAAGCCCATCAGAGAAAGGCGCTAACCACACCCACGATAAGCGCGGTAAAGAATAATCCCCGGTATAACATCGTTGGAATGGCGAGCCATTTTCTGACAATTCCCAACGCCACCACCACCAGCGCCGCCGGATAAATCGCACTCAGCACCGGAACCGCCAGCATCGTCAGCGAATCCAGCCCCAGTACGGCAATCATCGCAGAAAGCACCAGTGATAACATTACCAGCAGGCCATAAGGGATCCCGCTAACCTGATGAAAATAACGCGCGGTGCCGGTCGTCAAACCAATCGCCGTGACCAGACACGCAAGCGTAATAATTGCCGCCAACAACGCGCGGCCATATACACCAAAGACGGTCTCCACGTAAGCGCTCATAATTTGCATCCCGTTACTGGCGGAATGTTCCAGCGTATGCGCGCCCATAGAAATATAACAGACGTAAATAAGCACCAGCCCGGCGGCGGCAATCAGCGCTGCGCGGCTGGAATACCGCAGAATACCTTTGGCATTGACGATGCCGCGCTGATAAAGCGTGTGCGTGATGATCGCCCCAAAGCATAAGGCGCTAATGACATCCAGTGTCTGATAGCCATTAATAAATCCGGCACCAAACGGATTACTATCAAAGGCATCGACCGCGGAGGTCAGTGCGCCAGTAGGGTAAATCCAGGCCGTGACGCCAATGAAAATCAGTGCGCCAATTTTTACCGGAGAGAGAAAAAAGCCGACAATTTCCAGCAGTTTACCCGATTTTGCCAGCACCGCGCCTGCCAGTGCGAAGAACGCAAAAGAGAAGACCGTTTTTTGCGTCAACGTACTCTGCGCACCGTTGGTAATCGCTTCATAGCTAATGGTGGCCGTACGCGGTGTACCAAATAAAACTCCGAGCGTCAGGAAACAAACACTGATAAAAGCAATACTCACGGCCCGCCCTAATGGGCGCGTCAGTTCGTTAATATCCCCTTTATTGATCGCCAGAGAAATAATGGCCAGCGCAGGAAACAGCACGGCAGTAATAATAAAACCGGCTCCCGCGGTGACAGAATTGGCGCCCGCCTGCATCCCCACCAGAGGCGGGAAAATAATATTCCCGGCCCCCAAAAATAACGCAAGGGTCATCCCACCTAACGCGAGCGTATCCGCGAAAGAGAGGTGTTTTGTATCCGACATGAAAGAAACTCTTTAAAAGAGAGTGGCGACGTTATGCGCCACCCGATATCAGAACTGGTTCAAACTTCCCCAGACATAGGCAACGTACAAAAGCACAATGATGGCCGTTCCAAAGGCGACCACATAGCGAGGCTCTTTATGCTTCATCACAGGCTAAAGGTTCCTTCAATCATCATGCGTGCCGCACCGTACAGTTCGACACGTCCATCGTCGCGAACGACACAGCGCAGCGTGCCTTTACGTGCCCCGCCCTGCTGGGCTGATAACCTATTTTTGCCCAGACGCTCCGCCCAGAACGGCGCGAGGAACGTATGCGCTGAACCGGTAACCGGATCTTCAATAACGCCAACCTGTGGGCCAAACCAGCGCGAGACAAAGTCAAAATCGTCACCCGCCGCCGTCACAATGATGCCGCGCGTATCAAAAGCATTGAGCGCGTTAAAGTCAGGCGACAGGCCATCAATTATCGCTTTATCTTCAACCAGCACGACTAAATCGGCCGCTTTCCACACGCCAACCACACCGTGAGTGATGCCCAGCGCCGCCAGTAATCCTGCGGGCGTGTCGATGGGCTGCGCCTTTTGCGCCGGGAAATCCATGCAATATTCATCGCCATTTCGCGTGACGTTAAGCTCCCCGCTGCGTGTCAGGAAGCGAATCGTTTTCCCGGAATAGCCGAGTTTATTAAACAGCACCCAGGATGCGGCAAGCGTGGCGTGACCGCACAGATCCACCTCTACCGCCGGCGTGCACCAGCGCAGGTGATAGCCCTCGTCCGTCGGCACAAAAAACGCCGTTTCCGACAGGTTATTTTCGCGGGCAATAGCCTGCAATGTGTCGTCGCTTAGCCATTCATTCAGCGGACACACGCCTGCCGGGTTACCGCCGAAAGGCTCGGAGGTGAATGCATCAACCTGATAGAATGGAATGTTGTGTGTTTTGTTATTTTTCATCATTTTTTTCCAGGTAGTTATAAATGGTGTAGCGCGAAACGCCCAGCGCATGCGCGATATGCCCCACGCTGCCTTTTACCTTAAAGAAGCCCATTTTTTGCAATTCCGCGACCACACGTTTGCGAAACTGTATTTTGTTTTCTGCCCCCGTCTGGCGGAATTTAGCAATAACGTCATCAAAAGAGTGCGCGGGTATTTTGTCGCTCGTATTCTCAGTTTCCTGCTCTGCCGCTGGCGGTAACAGAGAATCCAGATTGCGCTTCAGGTTATTTACAACGTCCAAATCGACATTAATACAAAAGGCCACAAGCGGGACGCCGTCCTCACTGTAGTAAATCGTCGAGGCGCTATTGAGCACTTTGCCTGAGGAGGTGGTGGTTTTGTAGTTATTGAACACGCGGGAAGGCACACGCTGGGCCGGCTCCAGCAGCCCCAGGAACCCGACATCATCATTGGGCCCGGAGAGCAAAGAATCGCCCGGTTTTCGGCCACTGACATGACCGTTGACAATACTGATAACAGAGCATTCCGGCTTCGTCAGATCGTGTAAAACGGCTTCTGTATTCGCGGCAAGCGTAGTGCGCAGGGCATCCATCGACGCCATTAGAATGTTCAGCAGGTTTGACATGGTTCGACCGCCTGTACTTCTACCTCCACATCCAGCCCAAAGGCGAGCTGGCTGGTGACCACCGAACGCGCAGGGAATCCGTCCGGGAAGTGGCTGCGATATGCCGCATTAAATTCAGCAAAATGCGCCATATCGCTGAGCCACACCTGTACGCGCACAATATCGTTTAACGTCGCCCCGGCAAGCGCCAGCGTCTGTTCAATAGAATTCATAATGCGCAGCGTTTGTTCGGTGACGGAACCCGGCAAAGGCTCACCGTGTTGCGTCATGGAGACCTGGCCTGAAAGAAAGACAAAACCGTTGGCTTTCACCATATCCGAGAAGGGAAACGGTTTGCTGGAGGGGTATCGTTGTAGCGTCATAATGCCATGCCCATAGTTGATGTATGGGCACATGATAGCATCGCGATTTTAAAATTAAACATTTTTATAAAAATAAACAGTTGTTGAATTTTACCGGTGCGCGATGAGGTTCCTAAAAGGGGCTGTCATGCCGGGCATTCACCGGCAATTGGCTAACAGGATGAGTAAACTGCAATGCGCTTGCGTGCAGCATTAACCGAGGCACCGTATCGGTACCCGGAAGAAGCCGGCCACCATAGAGATCACAACCTAAAATGGGATGGCCAAGATACTGACAGTGAATACGTAACTGATGAGTACGTCCGGTCTCTGGAAAGAGCTTCACCCGCGTGACCGGTAGCGACGCGCCTTGTACCACTGGATAGTAAAAACGCGCCATGACGCTGTACCGCGAACGGGCAGGTTTACCTTCACGGGTGCTTATCGACATACGTGGAAACAACGACGGTTCTTTGGCAATTGCCGCGTCAATCACACCCTGGTCATTCTGCAGATGCCCGCAAAGCAGCGCCGTGTAAACCTTGCTTACAGCACGTTGGCTAAACTGCTGACACAGCGCCGCGTTAATCACTTTGTTGCGCGCGACGAGCATCAAACCAGATGTACCAAAATCCAGGCGATGCACCAGCGTACAGCCAGGGAATTGCTGCACCAGCCGGTAATGTACCGAATCACTGTTTTGCGGGTTTTTACCTGACAGGCTCAGCAGGCCGGAAGGCTTGTTAATCAACAGGATATGTTCATCCTGATAGAGGATCTCTACATCGTCATGGCATGGAGGCGCTATAAACGTGTCGATAAGGGTAGACATGACGCGACCTGAGTTGTGAGGGTGGCAGCGGATGATAACGGAGATTAGGCTGGGGGGCGAATTATTTGGTTAAGTATTTCAGGCGGAGTGGCGGGTTGATTTCCCTGACCAATAATTTATGATCTGTTGCAATTTAACCGAATAATATCCTTACAGGCTTTACTTAATGAAACACAATTCTTTGCTTATTGTCGTTGCCACTGTTTTATTTTCAGGGGCAACCTTCTCGACACATGCAGGGCTTTTTAGCAGCCCTATAGACCTATCAAAACCTTTCATATGTAAGGATATTTCCCCAACACCGCTGCATATAACCGAAAAGGGCTTAATCATGGGGGGTGTTGTGTATCCTTTATACAATCCTAACGCAGCCTCGACACCAAAACTGACCAACGCAATATTTCGTAGTAAGGATAACCTGGAAGAAATAGACGTCAGGCAAGATGCTGAAGACGGAAAAGTAGATGTCAGTTATATGAAATTTAGCATCAATCCGGACGCGTTAGCCAATGATGCGGCTATTGAAAATAGCAAAATATTTGAAAAGGGAAGCTTTAAGGCTTATAACCCTGGTCCCAAATATTACTCCAAAAACCAGGGTTGCCAGCAGTAACACTTATTCGCGTCTCTGTGTATATGAAAGGCCCATATGAAGCAATCTATGAGCCTTCATCATGGCGTGGCATCTTCGAACTAAGGTGTATCGTCATATTCATACCGACAAATCGTATTTATCCCTCGCTGATGGCTTTTAATTCCCGTATGCAGGTGTAACGCTTTGGCTTCATGCACCCAGAAACTGCCGCCTGCCTGTGCCTGTGGGTGAAAAAGAGTGGCTTGCGGATACCTTTCGCTAAGTGCGCCTTGACTCAACCCAAACCATTTCCGCGACACCTCACGAAACTCGCGTGTGGTTAATAGCCGCCCCCCGATCCTTTCACAGCGTTCGCGGGCGGTAGAGAAATTATTATCGACCGTGCCCTCACCGACAAGCCAGTTATTCACAACGAAAGGATAGTGTTGCGTATTTCCCGTCTTGCGGTTACGCAGCGTCAGGGTATTAGAAAGTTCATGCGCCTGTGGCTGCCGTTTCATCACCAGCGTTACTCGCCCTTCCTGATGGGGTCGAATCTCCAGCCAGTTATGCGCCACGCTAAAGACGACATCGTTCAGATTGAGCGCTTCATGATTGCTGCTCATGGTCACCGTAGCGCCGGTAAAACCGACACTCAGAATACTGGCAGTACGAAAACCAGAATTGGTGGGCGAGTGAAAGCTAATGCGCTTGAAATAATCATTTTTTTCAGCGGCGGAAAGTGTAGAGGTCAAAATAAGTGGGGCGACACAGAATATCCAGGCCAGGGGTTGCATCGGCGTCCTTTCGAATCGTAGCAGTCTCTTCAGGCAGCATAGCGCGGCGGGTTGCGGTTTAAAGCATTTTTACCTTATTAGAAAATACCTGTGAAATCTTCACGCTTTAGCCATTAAAAACGGGCCGCAAAGAGAGTGCGGCCCGCTGATACTGCTACACGTTATTATCAGAATGCATATTTAATGCCCAGCATCCCCTGCGTATCACTGTAGCCTTTGTCGCCCACTTGTTGTGCCACGTTCCCCCAAATCTGCAGGTATTTATTCAACTGCCCTTCCACGCCTACCTTCAGCTCACCGAGATTACGCGCGCCCTCCTGGTAGCTGGTGACGCCGTTCATCTTGACGCCATAGGTCTGCGAATTGTAGATCCAGTTAGCTTCAACGAATGGCTGGAAGTCACGCGTTTTTCCTTCGTCGATGGCATTGTGGCCTTTAATATACGCCCTCATCCCCAACCGCGTTTGCAGATTCCCCTCACTCTTGTCCTTCACACGGGTGCCGTTTGCTTCCGTATGGTTATCCGCCTGCACATCCATCCAGGTCAGTTGCGCTTTCGGTTGCAGCCAATAGCTGGAACGTCCTGAATCATCCGCACCCAGCAAGAAACTGTAACCGGCTTCAACTGAGGCGGTGATGCCGTCAGAGTCATACTTCTCACTCGCCAGGCCTTGACCGGAGACGTTGTTATCGAACCAGTTGTAAAGGATCCAACTGTCCAGATAGGTGCCCGTTTTATCCGCTTCATTCGCGTACCACGTGCCGTAGAAGCCCACACTATAGCCGGTTATCTGACCATGCGAACGATAGCCCGTCACATTGGATTTGGTGTTGCTCTTACTATTACCATACCCGGCCATCATCCCGAGGTGCCAGCGATCCAGCCCGTTACTACTCCATTGAGCAAGATCTCCGCCAAGCTGCACTACATAGCGGTTGCTTTGCGTTTCAAGCTGCCCTTTCGCGGTATCGAAGCGATTGTGTCCTCCAACCTGACGTAACCACAGGCTGGTCACTTTATGTTCGCCGGTCAATAAATCCGTGTACTGCGTATCGCCTAAACGATCGTGCAGACGGGTGTTGAACAGCGTATTTGCCGCCGCCAGGTTCGCGATATAAGAAGCGCTTTCCGGGCGATATGTGGATGGGCCTGTCGGGTCAGTGGGATCGACAGGGTCTACCGGGTCTACAGGATCAACGGGGTCAACAGGGTCAACAGGGTCTACCGGGTCGGGATCAACCGGATCGGTTGGCTGCGTGTTGGTCAGGTACCAGTTCGCGGCATTTCCCCCTGTACCTCGCCCAAGGAAGTACTCATAACTGCCTGCAACAATACGCCCGGACTGCACGAAATCACCCTCAGAGCGTCCAACCACCTCAATAATTTCAATCCCGTTAATCGTTTTCGCACCGCTGCCTCCCGCGTTGTTCACCACAACATGCGTAGTCCCTGCGGTATCCCCCATAACAACCAGTTTATCGGTCAGGGAGCTATCATCACCCAGTACGGAATTCATTACCAAGGTACCGTTATCACCCGTGTAATTACCGCTGACTGTGAGGATATTCCCCACCGTGGAGCCTGCCAGTTGTACGGTGCCCGCATTATTCAGCGTACCAAGGTTAAATTGGGTCGCGCCTGTTGAACTCCCGTAACCCGTAAGACTGGTGAGCGCGTTGTAAGCAGCGATAACGCCTGCGTTGTTCACCACGCCAGCCACGGTGCCGGTTCCTGAGAGTATGCCGCCATCGGTAACCTCAACATCGCCGCCCAGCTCAGAAGACGCTGAGCCTTCCTCACCAACGACCAGCGAACCCGCCGTAATCTGAGTGATACCGCTGAAGCCCGACATGGACGAACCCACGCTAAGCGTTCCCGCACTCTTTTTCACCGCCAGCCCGCTGCCCGTGACGGTATTCGCTAACAACCAGTCCTGAGCATTGTTGAAAACCAGCGTACCGTCATCAATGATGTTAGCGGTGCCCAGATTCTCTGCCTGAGACGCCTGCAGCGTAGCGTCGCTATCAATCTGGAATAGCCCGGCAAACGTACTGTTATTGCCCGATAGCGTAACATCTGCCCCAGCCAGGGTATGGACTTTACCCGCCCCCGCCAGCGCAACCGATGCCGTTCCCGTTGGTGAAGAAGTCCATGCCGCATTTTCCTGACTCAGTGAACCGAAGGTGAGCGTGTCATCCGAGCCCGTCAGGGTAATGCCCTGGGCATGATTAAAAGCACTTGCCGTGTTCAGTTTGAGTTCGGACCCCCCCTTAAGCGTAATCTCGCCCATATAAGCTGTCTGATCGCCGTTGACCATCACCACACCTGGGTCGATGGTCAGAGCGCCATCACCTGCCAGCGTTCCCGTTTCAATTGCACCGCCAAACGTATCACCCGCTGTGCGTTGGCTCTCGGTGATAGTCAATGATCCCGAGAGAGTCATCAGGCTTCCGGCCGCCGTATTAAGCGCGCCGATAGACTGGCTGTGACCTTGCATATCTGCTGCTGTCCCCTCGGCCAGATTGAGCGCAGAGGTTTGCCCCAACACATTATTGTTTGCCATTACCAGCGTGCCGGAACGCACATCCGTTTCACCTGTGTAGCGATTACTGCCGTTGGAAAGTGACACCTGCTGTCCGGTGCCAGCCGCAATTGCCAGATCGCCCACGCCAATCACCTTCGCGGCTAAATCGGTCGCGGCCCCCGTCGCGCCATCGGCAGGTGTCAGAACCAACGCTTCATCACCGCTTCCCAGCAAATTGACCTGTTGCAGGCCGTAGTTCACATATAAGCCATCGGAAGCGGCCCCGGCGGTAAGGCCAAAATCATAGGTGCCTTCGGCCACTTTGACCCCGTTTTGGCTGAGATCCAACGTCCGCGCGTCAGAGATTGCATCGCCATTTTGATCCACTAACTGAATGCTTCCGCCCGTACCGGTCACACTATTAGCATTGACTAATTTCACACCCGCACCCTGATCGTCCTGTTCAAGTAGCGGTAGTCGGCTATCAGGAATCGGTTGCGTATTATTAAACTCTGCTGGCACATTCACCTGTACCGTTCCAGTACCAGAGATATCAAGCTTGTCCGCCGTAATCACGCTGACGGCCGTTTTGTCCGCAGGCGCGTCGGCATTGAAAATAGCCTTACCACCGTTAAAAGTCAGGCCGCCAATATGTTGATGGCTATCCGCAGCAGTGCCATCGCCCACGGTCGTGATATTGCCTGCATCAAGTTGCAGGGTAGCCTGCGTTAAAGCGGCCGTGTTGTCGCCAGTTAGGGCGAAGGTGTTATTGGCCAGCGCGACAGTCCCTTTAAAGTCAGAGCCGACATCTGAAGAGAAGTGGAATGCTTCGCCCTGATTTGATGCGCGTAAAGTGCCCTCACCGGTCAGAACGTTGTTAAAGGTAAATTCGCCGTCGGCGAGAGCCGCAAGCGTGGCTTCAAGCGCAATGTTTGCTGCGCCAGAGCTCAGGTTGATCTGAGAGGTGGTTGTGGTCGCATCAAGCTGTAATGTGCCCTTCTCAACATTTGTGCCACCGGCGTATTCGTTGATGCCAGTCAGCATCAACGTGCCTTCCCCGGTTTTACTCAAAGAGCCGGAACCGGTAATCAACTCATCAAGGGTGTTATCGAAACCATTGGTATCGACAGCCCCTCCGCCTGCACCCAGCACAAAATCAGCGGTATTGATATCAGCCACCGCACCATAGCGTAGCGTGCTACCGTTATCGAGGGTCAACGACGTGAGGTTTGAATTCCCGGTCATTTCCCAGACGCTACTCTCGCCATCCATAGAGAGGTTGAGGGTTCCTGCCGTTGAAGAGCCAAGTTTGGAATCCGTCACCCCCACAAATTGGCTGCCATTTGCCATATTAAGAGAGACCAGCGCTTTGCTTGCACTGAGGATATTTCCATTAATGTTATAAATCCCAGAAACATCGGTACTGGTGCTTACATCATGGGATTTTATAATTGCCGATGCGCCTGTTGCGTAGATCGCTGAACCTGTCCCTACAGTGATATCAGCATCACCAGAAAGATAAATTTCAGCTAATTTATTTGCGGTTGTTGAAGAAGCATACAAGCCATTTGCGGTATTACCGGTTGTTGAAATATCAACATTCCCCAGTGAAATCATGCCTAAACCCCTGGCATAGACGCCATGCGCATTATTACCCGTGGTTTTTATTTTACTGTCGCCATTAAGATAAACTTCTGCCTTTCCTTTCGCCGTTTTGAAGAGAGCAGCAACGCCAGTATCTTGACCTGCGAATACAGCATAACCTGAATCTCCCCCACCATTGGTCGTAGTGGTAATATCGGCATTTCCATTAATTGTTATTGTCGATTTTGCATTTTCATTTTCCGACGAAGCGTTAGCTCGGATCCCCATTCCGCTCGCGACAATGTTAGCATCACCATTAATCGTTACTTCAGCGCGGTTTATTCCGCTGTTGAGTTCTCGGCCCAGGTTGATACCATCAGCACTGGAACCCGTTGTTTCTGATTGATAGTTCTGTATAACAACGAAGCCGCCCCCCGCTTTAGTATGGATCCCGTCTGCAGCAGTCCCCGAAGTATTCACCGTAAGGTCGTTGAATTTATAGGTTGAGCCATCATTCAGATAGATAGCCCATCCGGCCAAAGGTGCAACCGTGCCCTCAGCTTCCGTTCTTACACGCACCTCCTCATAGTTGGTATAATCGCGTCCATTACCATTTGGATTGCCCGAACCACTATAATAAAGGACATTATTATATTCAAAAATGTCAGCATGGGCTGCAGGTGCCTGCAATGCTGTATACATCAATGCCAGAGAAATATATATCGCTATCTTTTTTTGCCTGAGTGGGATCGTTCTCATACAGAGCTCCTTGGGTTTCCCCTTACTTCACTGTTAATGGTGATGGTTTAAAAAATGAATAGCCGTCTTCTCGCAGCAGCAGGCCGCAAGTAAAAAACAATGAATATCTGCTAATAAACAGAGCAATAGCTGCTCTGCCATTTCAGAAAATAAAATCCCAATCAGTCATCTGTCCACAAAGCACAGGTTCTTTGCGTTAATGCACGGATAATACCAGGTACAGAACTGGTTGAGTCTAAAACGGCTGTAATATTATTTGTTTTAACCTGCCAACATAACGCCACCGGGACTAACATCGGGCTGGCAACAATCACGATCTTGCCTTGTACCTCCGGAAGTTTCTGTAGTACCTGAGCTAATGTATGCCGTGTAAGATGAATAAATGTGTAATCACAGGAAAGTCCTTTTTTCTGCATTTCAGATTTAAGTGCAGCTATGCCCAAACAAAAATAAATGTCATTCTCGGGAAAACAATCCCTATTACTGACAATCAATGACACCTCCCTGACGCACATAAATGCAACGAATCACAGGCTAGAAAACGTATCCTGCTGGTTTGCCTTAATGAGCTGATTTCTTTCGCTAATGTATTCTTCTACATATTTATGACCACTCATCTTCTCATAAGCTAACAAAAGCGTATCCAGAACCTCAGCATCCACGCATCCCGACTTACGTAATTTCCTTAATGCATCACGGAGTATAATCTCCACAGTTTTCGGAAAATCACATTGCTCAAAAATACTTTCAAGATGCAAAAAAATGGCGTCCTGGTCATCCTCAAGCAATAGATACCTGAGCGTAAGCCTGATGGTCTCCGTTTCCCGATCATACATAGCCATAATAAACCTCACACACCAGGAAAAATCTGAGTTCACAATGAAACCACGCCCTATCAGGAGCATTAAAAAAATATATTCACCATGTCTATGCATACTCAGAATTGTGTAAAAAAGAGGATTATTCCAATCGTTTTTATAAGAAGAGAAA
>NZ_QBJC02000021.1:0-85547 GCF_003057695.2 Pseudocitrobacter sp. RIT415
AAGAATCCGTATCATTGAGTGCCCACACAGATTGTCTGATAAATTGTTAAAGAGCAGTGCAACTGCGGCGTGAAGCTCACCGTTGCGAGGTGGCGTATATTACGCTTTCCTCTTTCAGAGTCAACCCTGATTTTCAGGATTTTTCTCTTCAACCGAAGCGGCTGTTGCCGTGTCAGTGGGAGCGCATTATAGGGAGTAATTGAGATCCCGCAAGCATAAAATACAAAAAACTTTTCGTTAGCTCATTTTCCAGGCAATACGCTCCCTTCGCACGCTATTTGCGCGGAATATGTGCAATTTCGCGAGCGAAATGAGCGACCTGCTGCCAGTCCGTATAAACCACTTCTTTACGGGTATCTGTTTCACCGCCGGTCATCTTCATAATCAGGCGGATCATAAAACGGTCATACCAACGATAACGCGGGTAACGCAGCGCACCGGCGAAAACGGCGCAGGCATCTGGCTGCCACGGCGAGGCCAACAGAAACTTACGCGTGTAGTTATTGGTCTGCGGCGAGCGCTTCTCAGGTTTACGCGCTACCAGGTTCACCGAGAAGAAAGCACTCGGTAATGCCTGCATCTGCGCGGCATGCTTTTTCACAAAACGATCGACCGCAGAATGGAAGTGCCCATAGCGAATCGACGCTCCCACCACGACGCGATCATACTGTTCCCACTCAATGTCCTGAGTACGGTTCAGATTCACCAGTTCTGAATCAACGCCCAGCTCTTTAAGCTCAGAAGAGAGGTAGGCGGCAATTTCACGCGTCTGACCATCACGGGTAGAGAAGAGGATTAATGTTTTCAACGCAAGCTCCACTTATTCGCGCCAGAAAGTTGGGGTAAACAATACCAGCAACGTAAAGACTTCCAGACGACCAAACAGCATGTTCGCAATCAGGATCCACTTCGCCACCGGGTTCATACTGGCAAAGTTATCCGCCACCACCCCAAGCCCAGGCCCAAGGTTATTCAGCGTTGCCACTACCGAGGCAAACGCGGAGAAGTCATCCACGCCGGTCGCGATAATCGCCAACATACTGATAATGAACACCAGCGCATACGCAGAGAAGAATCCCCATACCGCTTCGAGAATACGTTCCGGCAGCGCACGGTTGCCAAGCTTGATGCTGTACACCGCGTTCGGATGCACCAGACGTTTCAGTTCACGGTTCCCCTGCTTGAACAGCAGCAGGATTCGAATCACCTTCAGCCCCCCGCCCGTCGACCCGGCGCAGCCGCCGATAAACGCGGAACAGAGTAACAGCACCGGCAGGAAGAGTGGCCAGCGCGCGATACTGTCCGTCGTAAAGCCCGCCGTCGTCGCCATTGACACAACCTGGAAGAAAGCCTGGTTTAGCGTCGTCAGCGCCGAGCTGTAAACGTTATGGAAAAAGAGCACCAGCGTACAGATAAAGACCAGCGTCAATTGCACGCCAATAAACATTCTGAATTCCGGATCGCGCCAGTAAACCTTCAGGCTCCGCCCACTCAGTAACGAGAAGTGCAGGCCATAGTTACACCCGGAGATCAGTAAGAAGATAGCAATAATGGTGTTGATCGTTGGGCTGTCAAAATAGCCCACGCTGGCGTCATGCGTCGAGAAGCCGCCAATCGCGATAGTCGCGAAGCTGTGACCGATGGCGTCGAACGCCGGCATACCCGCAAACCACAGCGCCAGCGCACAAGCGACGGTCAACAGCACATAGATGAGCCACAGGGTTTTTGCCGTTTCCGCAATACGCGGTCGCATCTTGTTATCCTTCAGCGGCCCCGGCATCTCAGCACGATAAAGCTGCATCCCCCCGACGCCGAGGATAGGCAGAATCGCCACGGCTAATACGATGATCCCCATACCGCCGAACCACTGCAGCATCTGTCGATAAAAGAGAATCGCATGCGGAAGTGAATCAAGGCCCACCAGTGTCGTCGCGCCGGTCGTCGTCAGCCCGGAAAAGGATTCAAAAAAAGCATCGGTTATCGTGAGGTTTGGCTGCTCAGAGAAAATAAAAGGAAGCGCACCCACGCTGCCCAGCACGGTCCAGAACAGAACCACAATCAAAAACCCCTCGCGCGATTTAAGTTCGCCCTTCTCGCGGCGGTTCGGCCACCACAGTAATGAGCCAATCACCAGCGCGACAAAAAAGGTTTGGGTAAATGCCCGCCCGGCGCCATCGCGGTAAATCAATGCCACCAGGCCGGGAAGGATCATGGTTCCCGAAAATAAGATGACCAGAAGTCCGACAATTCGGGTTATGGCACGAAAATGCATCTCTGGCGCTTCCTTTGGTATAAAAGTAAGGAGGGGGATTATTCTTCAATCGCAAACAATTGCAATGAACCACGGCTAAAATCAGCCAGTTTTGCTGTAAAAGCATCCACTTTCGCTTGTGGGAGCGCCACGCGTAGCTGTACCGATGCCTGATAATCACTGGTAACAATGACGCCAGAGAATTGCCCCAGCAGCGTTTCTATCCCCGACAACTGACCGTATTCACACAACAGAGTATATTCGGTTAATGGCGTTTTGATTTGTGTTGTGAGTTGATTTAGCGCCTGCTGGACACCACCGCCATAGGCTTTCACCAGGCCCCCCGTTCCCAACAGCACGCCGCCGTAGTAGCGAACCACCACGGCGGTAATTTCGCCAACGCCGCTTCCCATAAGCTGCGCCAGCATGGGCTTACCCGCCGTTCCCGCTGGTTCACCGTCATCTGAAAAGCCAAGCTGCTGTGAATCATCGGGCCGCCCGGCAACCCAGGCGACACAATGGTGGCGAGCATCAGGATGTTCCGCCCTCACCGATTCAACAAACGCTTTCGCCGCTTCTACCCCGTCGGTATGCGCCAGCAGGGTGATAAAACGGCTCTTTTTGATCTCTTCAGTAAACGTGACCGGCGACGCCGGTATCGGCCAACTTTCCATTACGCCAGTTTCAGATCGCGCGTCATGTTCTCAACGTTATTCTCGTGGATCACGACGTTATCTTCGATACGAATCCCACCGAACGGTTTCAGCGCGTCAATTTTCTGCCAGTTGAAGTGCTTGCTGAACTGCCCTTCGCGCCACGGCGCCAGCAGAGATTCGATGAAGTAAATTCCCGGCTCGATGGTCAGCACCATGCGCGGCTGCAACACGCGGGTGCAGCGCAGGTACGGGTATTTCGACGGCGCAGCCAGGTGCGTGCCAGTGTCATCCTGCATAAAGCCCGCGACATCATGAACCTGTAATCCCAGTGGGTGGCCAATACCGTGTGGCATAAACGGCCCGGTCAGGTCGTTTTCAACCATCGCCTCTTCGCTCATGTCGGTAAGGATCTGATGTTTACGCAATATTTTTGCGATGCGCTGATGGAACTGGATGTGGTAATCCACATAGCTGACGCCCGCTTTCATAGTGGCGATCAGCGCCAGTTGCTCGTCGTTCACGTCTTTGATCAGATGGGCGAAATCATTGTCGCTGTTTGCCGACCAGGTACGGGTGAGGTCAGCGGCATAACCGTTGTATTCCGCGCCAGCGTCCAGCAGGAAGCTACGCACTTCAGACGGCACGCGGTGATCCAGTTTGGTGTAGTGCAATACAGAAGCGTGTTCATTCAGCGCCACGATGTTGCCATACGGTACATCCGTATCGCGATGGCCGGTCGCCGTCAGGTACGCCTGGTTGATGTCGAACTCGCTCATCCCGGAACGGAAAGCTTCTTCCGCTGCGCGGTGACCGTTAACTGCCGTTTTCTGCGCTTCGCGCATACAGGCCAGTTCGTAATCTGTTTTATAAGCACGATAGTAGTGCAGATAATCAATCACCCATTTCGGGTTGATCTTGTCGGCTGCAATACCCAGGCCAATCGCGCGCTCCGGAACCGGACCGATATAGCCAATATTTCCGCGAGCCGCTGGCAGTTGGCTACCAATACCGTCCGCTTTCGGCAGTGCAATCACCTCAACTTCCTCTGTCCAGAAGGAGGTCGGCAACGGCTCAACGTTGTGCCAGTAATCCACCGGCAAGTAGAACCACAGCTTCGGTTTATTGACGCCATCCACCAGCAGCCAGCAGTTCGGTACCTGTGTTACGGGCACCCAGGCCTTAAACTGCGGGTTGACCTTGAACGGATACGCATGGTCATCGAGGAACACATTCATCAGTTCGCCCGAATGAATTAACAGCGCGTCCAGCTTGAAGCGGTCGAGCGCGTTACGCGCGCGTTCCTGCAGGGTGGCGATATGATTTTTGTAGAGTGCAGCCAGTGATTCCATTTTTAGTCCTTGTACATTTTTGCCCTCAAGTTTTCGCATCTTAGCACACCTCACCGAACCTGCGTGATCTCCACCAGTCGTGATCTCCCCAGCAAATATTTAAAGAGTAATTTGCATTTTATTAACATAAAAACCACACTCAGCCTCATCTGGTACGACCAGATTACACTGCTGGATTCAGGAGACTGACATGCTCTACAAAGGCGATACCCTGTACCTCAACTGGCTGGAAGATGGCATTGCCGAACTGGTGTTCGACGCCCCCGGCTCGGTGAATAAATTAGATACGGCGACCGTAGCCAGCCTCGGTCACGCGCTCGATGTCCTCGAAAAACAAAAAGAGCTGAAAGGGCTGCTGCTGCGCTCTGAAAAAGCGGCGTTTATCGTCGGCGCAGACATTACCGAATTCCTCTCGCTATTCCTGGTGCCGGAAGAACAGCTCAGCGAATGGCTGCATTTCGCTAACAGCGTCTTCAACCGTCTGGAAGATTTACCGGTTCCGACCATCGCCGCCGTAAATGGCTACGCGCTGGGTGGCGGGTGTGAGTGTGTACTGGCGACCGATTACCGTTTAGCGACGCCAGACCTGCGCATCGGCCTGCCGGAAACCAAACTGGGGATCATGCCTGGTTTTGGCGGTTCCGTGCGCATGCCGCGTCTGCTGGGTGCCGACAGCGCGCTGGAAATCATCGCCGCCGGGAAAGATGTTGGCGCTGAACAAGCACTGAAAATCGGCCTGGTGGATGGTGTTGTTAAACAAGAGAAACTGATCGACGGCGCGCTGGCCGTATTACGTCAGGCGATAAATGGCGATCTCGACTGGCGCGCGAAGCGTCGTCCGAAGCTGGAGCCGCTGAAGCTCAGTAAAGTGGAAGCCACCATGAGCTTCACTATTGCCAAAGGCATGGTGATGCAGACGGCGGGTAAACACTACCCGGCGCCGATTACAGCAGTGAAAACCATTGAAGCCGCTGCCCGTCTGGGGCGCGATGACGCGCTGAAGCTGGAAAACCAAAGCTTTGTCCCGCTGGCGCACACCAACGAAGCACGCGCGTTGGTTGGTATCTTCCTGAACGATCAATACGTAAAAGGTCTGGCGAAAAAACTCGCCAAAACCACCGATGCACCAAAACACGCCGCCGTTCTGGGCGCGGGTATTATGGGCGGTGGTATCGCGTATCAGTCCGCCTGGAAAGGCGTGCCGGTCATCATGAAGGATATCAACGAGAAATCGCTGACGCTTGGCATGACAGAAGCCAGCAAACTGCTGAATAAGCAACTGGAGCGCGGCAAAATTGATGGTCTGAAGCTGGCAGGCGTCATTTCCACTATTCAGCCCACGCTGGATTACGCCGGGTTCGACCGTGTAGACGTGGTCGTAGAAGCGGTTGTTGAAAATCCGAAAGTGAAAAAAACGGTGCTGGCAGAAACCGAGCAAAAAGTCCGCCCGGATGCTGTTCTGGCCTCCAACACATCGACAATTCCTATCAGCGAGCTGGCTGACGCGCTAGAGCGTCCGGAAAACTTCTGCGGCATGCACTTCTTCAATCCGGTGCACCGCATGCCACTGGTTGAGATCATTCGCGGTAAAAAGACCAGCGAGCAAACCATCGCCAAAGTGGTTTCCTGGGCCAGTCAGATGGGCAAAACGCCGATTGTGGTCAACGACTGCCCCGGCTTCTTCGTTAACCGCGTGCTGTTCCCCTACTTTGCCGGTTTCAGCCAGTTGCTTCGCGACGGTGCGGACTTCCGCAAAGTCGACAAAGTGATGGAGAAACAGTTCGGCTGGCCGATGGGCCCGGCGTATCTGCTGGACGTGGTCGGTATCGACACTGCACATCACGCACAGGCAGTGATGGCGGCAGGTTTCCCGCAGCGCATGCAGAAGGATTATCGCGATGCGATCGATGCTCTGTTTGAAGCCAATCGATTCGGGCAAAAAAATGGTCTCGGCTTCTGGCGCTACAAAGAAGACAGCAAAGGTAAACCGAAAAAAGAAGAAGACGCACAAACCGACAGCCTGCTGGCCGATGTTTCTCAGCCCAAACGCGACTTCAGCGACGAAGAGATTATCGCCCGCATGATGATCCCGATGGTCAACGAAGTGGTGCGCTGTCTGGAGGAAGGCATTATTGCCAGCCCGGCAGAAGCCGATATGGCGCTGGTCTACGGCCTGGGCTTCCCTCCATTCCACGGCGGCGCATTCCGCTGGCTGGACACGTTAGGTAGCGCAAAATATCTCGATATGGCGCAGCAGTATCAGCACCTCGGCCCGTTGTATGACGTGCCGGAAGGTCTGCGCAATAAAGCGCGTCATAACGAACCGTATTATCCCGCAGTGGAGCCCGCCCGTCCGGTTGGCACACTGAAAACGGCTTAAGGAGTCACAATGGAACAGGTTGTCATTGTCGATGCAATTCGTACCCCGATGGGCCGTTCAAAAGGCGGCGCATTCCGTCACGTGCGCGCGGAAGATCTCTCCGCACATCTGATGCGCACTCTGCTGTCACGCAACCCGGCGCTCGAAGCGGCGTCTCTTGATGATATTTACTGGGGATGCGTGCAACAAACGCTGGAGCAGGGTTTCAACATTGCGCGCAACGCCGCCCTGCTGGCGGAAGTACCGCACTCGGTGCCTGCAAACACCGTTAACCGCCTGTGTGGCTCATCAATGCAGGCGCTGCACGACGCCGCCCGTATGATCATGACCGGTGATGCGCATGCATGTCTGATTGGCGGCGTAGAGCACATGGGCCATGTACCGATGAGCCACGGCGTCGATTTTCACCCCGGCTTAAGCCGGAACGTCGCCAAAGCGGCAGGCATGATGGGCTTAACCGCCGAAATGCTGGCGCGGATGCACGGCATCAGCCGTGAGATGCAGGACGCCTTTGCCGCCCGCTCTCACGCCCGTGCCTGGGCCGCAACCCAGTCCGGCGCGTTCAAAAATGAGATCGTCCCGACCGGTGGTCACGATGCCGACGGCGTTCTGAAACAGTTTAACTACGATGAGGTGATTCGCCCGGAAACTACGGTTGAAGCACTCGCGACGCTGAAACCAGCATTCGACCCGGTAACCGGCACGGTCACCGCCGGTTCCTCTTCTGCGCTTTCCGATGGCGCTTCCGCCATGCTGGTCATGAGCGAAAGCCGCGCCCGCGAACTGGGCTTCACGCCGCGCGCGCGTATACGCTCGATGGCGGTTGTCGGCTGCGATCCGTCTATCATGGGCTATGGCCCGGTTCCGGCGTCGAAGCTGGCGCTGAAAAAAGCCGGCCTGTCAGTAAGCGACATCGACCTGTTCGAAATGAACGAAGCGTTTGCCGCGCAGATCCTGCCATGTATTAAAGATCTGGGGCTGATGGAGCAAATCGACGAGAAGATCAACCTCAACGGCGGTGCGATCGCTTTGGGCCACCCGTTAGGTTGCTCCGGCGCGCGAATCAGTACCACGTTGCTGAATCTGATGGAACGCAAAGACGCCCAGTTCGGTCTGGCGACAATGTGTATTGGATTGGGCCAGGGGATTGCGACCGTATTTGAACGCGTATAAGTGCTTGTAGGCCGGGCTCCGGCCTACGAATAAATAGGTTAGTTGCCGTTCTTCCCGCCTGTCAGGGGCGGGTTTTTTATTGCTTAAATAAACGCAAACGCATCGCCAAACAGGCGGTCTTCACGCGCCTGACGTTCGTTGCAGAACAGGTCACGAGCGATTTTCGCCATTTCGAAACGGCCTGCAATATAGATATCATGCTCCGCCAGCGTACCGTAATCCTGTAAGACCGCCGTCAGCACGGTACCGGAGCGTCCACGCCACTCATCATCAGGCTGCTCAACAACCGGAATAACATTCAGCTTCGGATGATTCACCGTTAACGCTTCCAGCTCGGCCAGATCGTACAGGTGTTTCTCTTCACGGCCGCCCCAGTAAATGGTCACATCACGGTTAGGGTTACGCTTCAGCGCAGTCAGCAGAATAGAGCGCACGTAGGAGAAGCCCGTACCGCCCGCGATTAAAATCAGCGGCCGTTCTTCATCATCGCGCAGCCAGGCTTCGCCATGAGGAATATCAACGACAATTTCGCGATCCTTCAGAATGCGATCCATTACCGCCATCGCGTATAAATTCAGCTCCGATGCGCCAATATGCAGTTCGATATAGTCCTGCTGATCCGGCGTGGAGGCCATGGAGAACGGGCGCTTATCGCGCTCATCCATCACGACCATTAAATACTGACCCGCCTGGAACGAGAATGGGGCTTCGGGTACTAAACGGACGCGATATACAGTGTCGGTGATGGCATCTACCGAGGTCACTTTACAGCTTAAAATTGTCATGCGCTCCCTCTGTCGGATCTTATAGTCATTTCAGGGTCGGAATACTGCCCCAATCGTCAGTGCCTGAACAGGCAGAACAGCCGCGTTAATCGCGTTTGCTGTCGCTAAAAATGGCCAGCTCATCCCAGATAGCGTCGATACGCGCCGTAACCGCCGGATCTTTTTTGATCGGACGCCCCCATTCACGTTGGGTTTCTCCTGGCCATTTATTGGTGGCATCCAGCCCCATTTTTGACCCCAGACCGGAAACCGGCGAGGCAAAATCCAGATAATCTATTGGCGTATTTTCGACCAGTACCGTATCCCGCGCGGGGTCCATACGGGTGGTAATCGCCCAGATAACGTCATTCCAGTCACGCGCATTCACATCGTCATCGCAGACGATAACAAACTTGGTGTACATAAACTGGCGTAAAAACGACCATACGCCCATCATCACCCGTTTCGCGTGCCCGGCGTACTGTTTTTTCATCGTAACAACCGCCAGACGATAAGAACATCCTTCAGGCGGCAGGTAAAAGTCGACAATTTCCGGGAACTGCTTTTGCAGAATCGGTACGAAAACTTCGTTTAACGCAACCCCAAGCACCGCCGGTTCATCAGGCGGACGACCTGTGTAGGTCGAGTGATAGATAGCATCATCGCGCTGGGTAATATGCGTGACGGTAAACACCGGGAAGTTATCCACTTCGTTGTAGTAACCGGTGTGGTCACCATAGGGCCCTTCCGGTGCCATCTCACCGATTTCGATGTACCCTTCAAGCACGATTTCCGCGCTGGCTGGCACTTCCAGATCGTTGGATACGCACTTCACCACTTCGGTTTTGGTACCGCGCAACAAACCCGCGAACGCGTATTCCGATAGGGTATCCGGCACCGGTGTAACCGCACCCAGAATCGTCGCAGGATCGGCGCCCAGCGCCACGGATACCGGGAATCGCTCGCCCGGATGCGCCGCACACCACTCCTGAAAATCGAGCGCGCCGCCGCGATGCGATAGCCAGCGCATAATCAGTTTATTTTTGCCGATCACCTGCTGGCGATAAATGCCCAGGTTCTGCCGCTCTTTGTGCGGGCCGCGTGTAACCGTCAGCCCCCAGGTGATTAACGGTGCCGCATCTTCTGGCCAGCAGGTCATCACCGGGATGCGCGATAAATCAACGTCATCGCCGGAGATAATTTTTTGCTGACAGGGGGCGCCACGCAGACGCTTAGTTGGCATGTTAAGCACTTGCTTGAAATGAGGGAGCTTATCAAAGAGATCGCGGAACCCTTTCGGTGGTTCAGGCTCCTTCAGGAAGGCTAGCAGTTTCCCCACTTCGCGCAGTGCGCTGACATCTTCCTGCCCCATTCCCATCGCCACGCGCCTTGGCGTACCAAACAGATTACACAGCACCGGCATGTCGTAACCCGTTGGGTTCTCAAACAGCAATGCCGGGCCGCCAGCACGCAGGGTGCGATCGGCAATTTCGGTGATTTCCAGATGGGGGTCAACAGGTAACGTAATACGTTTCAGTTCGCCCTGTTGCTCCAGCAATGTCAGAAAGTCGCGTAGATCGTGGTATTTCATGGGGAAATTAATGGCCTCCTGGTAAGCGCCTCATTATACGGCGAATGAGGCTGTGATGCTGTATTTTTGTTAAAATCACGTGAACCAATACGCTCGACTTATCGCTGTTAGTTATCATCGCGATCGCATCACACTTTTGTTATGCTTGCACGCTACATTGTGGAAAAGAGTCATTATGCAAGCCTGGTATTTACTGTACTGCAAACGCGGTCAACTTCAGCGCGCTCAGGAACATCTTGAACGGCAGGCGGTGAGTTGCCTGACGCCAATGATCACCCTGGAGAAAATCGTACGCGGTAAGCGCACTTCAGTCAGTGAACCGCTTTTCCCCAACTACCTGTTTGTTGAATTTGATCCGGAAGTAATTCATACCACTACCATTAACGCGACCCGCGGCGTCAGCCATTTTGTGCGTTTTGGCATGCATCCGGCGACGGTTCCTTCCAGCGTTATTCATCAGCTTTCGGTGTATAAGCCGGAAGGCGTTACCGACCCCAGTACCCCGTTCCCCGGTGACCGCGTGGTGATCACCGAGGGCGCGTTCGAAGGTCTGCAGGCGATTTTCTCTGAGCCCGACGGCGAAGCCCGCTCGATGTTGCTGCTCAATCTGCTCAACAAGCAGGTCATGCAAAGCGTGAAGAACACCGATTTTCGCAAAACCGACAGCAACTAAAACGCAATATTAAACAGTGCTTTAACGTTATTGTCTGTGACGTGTTCCAGCCACTGCGCCTCTTCGCCGCGCCAGTGGGCAATTTGCGTCAGGATGTGCGCCATGAAGGCGGGCTCGTTACGTCGTGATTTCGGTTTTGGCGACAGGTCGCGCGGCAGAAGGTAAGGCGCGTCAGTTTCAATCATCAGCCTGTCTGCAGGAATAAACGGCAGCAGCTCACGCAGTTCCAGCCCGCGACGCTCATCGCAAACCCAACCGGTAATGCCGATATACAGGCCGCGATCGATGCAGGCCTGCATCTCTTCGCGCGTGCCGGTGAAGCAGTGCAATACTCCGCCCGGCAGCTTATCCAGCCACGGGTCGAGCAACGCCAGAAAACGCGCATGGGCATCGCGACAGTGCATAAAGACCGGCATCGACAGTTCCGCTGCCAGGGCGAGTTGCGCGCTGAACGCTGCTTCCTGCTCCGCTGGAGTAGAGAAATTACGGTTGAAATCCAGCCCGCATTCGCCAATCGCCACCACTTCCGGCTGCTGCGCCAGTTTACGGATGCTCGCTTCCACTTCCGCGTTCCAGCTGCTGCTATCGTGCGGATGTACACCCGCGGTGGACCAGCAACCGGCAAAGCGCTGTGCGAGCCGCTGGGCTTCTTCGCTCTCATGTCGATTAGTGCCAGTAAGCAACATCCCGCTAACACCTGCGGCCTTGGCGCGGGCAATCACATCGTCACTATCGTGGGAAAACTGCGAGCTGGTAAGGTTTACGCCAATATCAAACATCTCGGCTCCATACGAAAACCGCCCTGACGGGCGGTGATACTATTCTTCGTTTTTATCGGCTTCAGCTTCAGCTTCCGCGTCTTCGTCACGCGTCGCTCGCTTGCCGGTATAGAAGCGGGCGAAGAACACGCCAACCTCAAACAAACAGTACATCGGTATCGCCAGCAGCGTTTGTGAGAAGACATCCGGCGGGGTCAGCAGCATACCAATAACGAACGCGCCAACCAGTACGTAAGGCCGTTTTTTGCGCAGATCTTCCGGGGTGGTCACACCGACCCAGCAGAGCAGCACAATCGCCACCGGCACTTCGAAGGAAACCCCAAAAGCGATGAACAGCGACATCACAAAATCGAGGTAACTCTTAATGTCGGTCGAGACCAGCACGCCCGCAGGCGCGGCATGTGTCAGGAAGCCAAACGCCAGAGGGAACACCACGAAATAGGCGAAGGCCATACCGGTGTAAAACAGTACCGTACTGGAAACCAGCAGCGGCACCACCAAACGGCGTTCATGCTTATACAGCGCTGGCGCAACAAAGGCCCACACCTGATAAAGAATCACCGGTGCCGACAGGATAATCGACACCATGAAGGTCAGCTTGATGGGGGTAAAGAACGGTGAGGCGACATCGGTCGCAATCATCGTCGCCCCAACGGGCATCTGCCGGATCAGCGGCGCAGAGACCAGTTGATAGATATCGTTGGCGAAATAGACTAACGCCAGAAAAATGATGAACACCGCCATGATACTGTTAAGCAGACGCTTACGCAGTTCAATCAGATGCGACACCAGCGGTTGAGTATCTTCTACGCCCATGTTTACGATTTATCACTTGATGCAGGGGATGAATCAGGAACGGAAGCGGTTTTTTTCTCTTTTTCAGAGTCGCCGACCGCCGCCGCTTCTGGCGTGTGGGTTTCAGCGGGGGATGGAACCTGCTCGTCGGTGCTGGCCTGATGTTCGGCCGTCGACGGGGTAACCCCGGCGCGCTGCTCCTCGCTGTCCTTCACTATCGGGTTATGGATAGTGTTAGCTTCATCACTCGCCTTTTCAGGATCGTGGATGGAGTAAGAGCGCTTCATGGATTCCGCCGCTTCACGCAGTTCGTCCATTGACGCCTTCAGCTCTGGCGAAAGGGTATCCAGGCTCGCTTTCTCCACTTTTTTCAGGCTGTCCTGAAATTCCTGGAGTTTAAGCTCCTGGGTCAGCTCGTTTTGCACGGTTGTCGCCAGCGAGCGCAACGCGCGAATCCAGCCAACAACCGTTTTAACCGCGACCGGCAGACGTTTTGGCCCTAATACGACAAGGCCAATCACGAATACCAGCAGCAGTTCACTGAAACCAATATCAAACACGAATTACACCTGCTCGTTGTCGTGGCGTTTCGCTTCGTCTTTCTTCGCGTCTTCCTGCTTGTCAGTAATTGATTTTGCAGTGAAATCCGCATCCTGAGTCGATTTATCTTTCTTGTCGTCTTCATCACCCATGGCTTTCTTAAAGCCCTTGATGGACGCGCCCAAATCAGATCCCAGTGAGCTCAGCTTTTTAGTCCCGAAAAGCAGAACCACGATAACGACGATAATCAGCAACTGCCAAATACTAATACCACCCATACATCTTCCTCTGTGATAGATGATGAAATAACCATTGACGCATTATACGTTATGCGCCCTTGTGATAGCGATGCAAAATTCAGCGCGTTTTACGCCAGCCGGCAAACCATACCACCAGCCCTGCGCCCATGAGCCATGCAGGCATGAAGCCCCATTCCGGGCGATTTATTAACAGTAGTGTACCGCTCAATAATAAAACAGCACCTATACCAAAGAGATACCGTGACTGACCCTGACGAGTACGATGCACGGTGATGTCGCCGGCAAGCTTATCCAAACTGCTCTGTAAATGTTTGCTCTGGCGCAAACTGTCGTACACCAGTTCCGGTAATTCGGGCATTTTTTCGATCCAGAACGGTGCTTTGGCTTTCAGCGCGCGTACTAACGCCGGGATGCCTATCTGATCTTTCAGCCAGGATTCAAGGAACGGCTTCGCCGTTTGCCATAAATCGAGCTGCGGATAGAGCTGTCGCCCCACACCTTCCACGTAAAGCAGCGTTTTTTGCAGCAGCACCAGCTGTGGCTGCACTTCCATGTTAAAACGGCGCGCGGTGTTAAATAAGTTTAGCAACACATGCCCGAAGGAGATTTCCGCCAGCGGTTTCTCGAAGATAGGTTCACACACGGTACGAATCGCAAACTCAAAGTCTTCAACGTTTGTATCTGGCGGAACCCAGCCCGAATCAACGTGTAGCTCCGCTACCTTGCGGTAATCGCGGTTAAAGAAGGCGATGAAGTTCTCCGCCAGATAGCGCTTATCTTCTTTATTCAATGAGCCAACAATCCCGCAGTCGATGCCGATATATTGGGGATCTTCCGGGTGCTCATAGCTGACAAAAATATTGCCCGGGTGCATGTCCGCATGGAAGAAACTGTCGCGGAATACCTGGGTGAAGAAGACCTGCACGCCACGCTCGGCCAGCAGTTTCATGTTGGTATTTTGCTTTAGTAACGCTTCGGTATCCGACACCGGAATGCCATAGATGCGCTCCATCACCATCATGTTTTCGCTGCAATAATCGGAATAGACTTCCGGTACATACAGCATCGGGCTATCTTCGAAATTGCGGCGCAGCTGAATGGCGTTCGCCGCTTCGCGCAGCAAATTCAGCTCATCAATCAGCGTTTTTTCATAGTCGCGCACCACTTCAACCGGGCGCAGGCGCCGACCATCCGGCAGCAGGCGTGGTACCCAGCGCGCCAGACGGTAGATAAGTTTCATATCCGCTTTGATAACCGGCAGAATATCCGGGCGAATGACTTTGATCACCACCTCTTTGCCGTTCTCTTTGAGGCGCGCGGTATGCACCTGGGCAATCGACGCGGACGCTAGCGGATTAATATCGAAATCATCAAACCAGCTTTCGATAGGGATATCCCCCATCGCTTTTTCCATCAGTTTTTGCGCCTGCACCCCGTCAAACGGGGCAACGCGGTCCTGCAACATACTGAGCTGGTCGGCAATATGCGGTGGGAAAAGATCGCGGCGGGTAGAGAGCATCTGACCGAGCTTGATCCAGACCGGGCCCAGCTCCTGCAATGCCAGACGCATGCGTTCACCCAGCGGGCGGTTTTTGTGGCGATTCGGCATCCAGAACAACATCCGACGCCAGATTCGCAGCGGCAGGGTGATGCGCATTTTGGGAATGAGCTCATCAAGCCCGTAACTCAAAAAGGTGTGGATGATAAAATACAGGCGCCGTAATTCTCCTGGCGTCATTTCCCCTCCAGTTTTTCCAGCCGCTTCGTCAGCGCTTCAACGGCACGTTCTACAGCCATTGTCTCTTCCGCAAACCAGGCTAACTCCAGCGCGCCGGGTGCCAGTCGCCACTCTTCGGTGACGGCCTCCGCCACGTAGTGCTGCTGGCGTGCAAAGCTCTGCTGCAGAAACTTCGCGCCGCCGCGCAGAACTTTACTGACGCTTTCGGCGGCGATATCGCCGGTATAGGGTGCCAGCAGTTCTGCCGGGTCAAACTCGGCCAGGTCAGCGAGTGCGACAAGGTTTTGCACGACCTGGATGTCGCCCTGCACTTCCAGGTCACCGTTGCGGATAAGCGCCGTGAGTTGCTGACGATTACGCAGTTGCGGCAGGACGCCGATACGCGTCGCGACAGTACAGTCGGCCTCGCCTTCCCACGCCCCCAGCACATCGACCTGCCGCTCGCTAAACACCAGCACCAGTGGCGAAGAGAACTCTTTAAGTTCAACGCGCAACACTTTCCCCACCAGGCGCTGCCGGGCAGGTTTCAGCGCCCGCTCACGCCACAGAAAAGTGTTCAGTGCCGTTTCGACGCCGGCCGTCACTAAGGGTTTTAAAGGCATCTGGCCCTCCTGTCAGAACTTATAACCACGATGCAGCGCCACGATGCCTGCGGTCAGGTTGAAGTACTCAACGTTGTCCATTCCGGCTTCCTGCATCATCGCTTTCAGGGTTTCCTGATCGGGGTGCATACGGATGGATTCCGCCAGATAGCGGTAGCTATCTGCATCATTCGCCACCATTTCACCAATGCGCGGCAGAATGTGGAAAGAGTATGCATCGTAGGCTTTGCTCAGCGGTTCGATAATCGGCTTAGAGAACTCGAGCACCAGCAGGCGGCCACCCGGTTTCAGGACGCGATACATTGAGCGCAGCGCTTTCTCTTTGTCGGTGACATTACGCAGGCCAAAAGAGATAGTGATGCAGTCGAAGGTGTTATCCGGGAACGGCAGCGCCTCGGCATTCGCCTGAACATATTCCACATTGCCGATTACGCCATGGTTGCGCAGCTTTTCGCGCCCCATTTTCAGCATAGAGTCGTTGATATCAGCCAGCACGACGCGACCGGTTTCACCTACCATGCGAGAGAATTTCGCCGTTAAATCGCCCGTACCGCCTGCCAAATCGAGGACGGTTTGCCCACGACGAACGCCGCTACAGTCAATGGTAAAACGCTTCCATAAACGGTGAATACCAAACGACATCAAGTCGTTCATCACATCGTATTTTGCGGCGACAGAGTGGAAAACGTGGGCGACCATGTCTTCCTTCTGGGATTTGGCGATTGTCTTAAAGCCAAAGTGCGTCGTGTCTTGTGATTCCTCAGCCATCTCTAAGCCTGCTTATAAAGAAAATGTTCATGGAGTGTAACAGATTGGGCGCAATTGCCCTACGATTCAACCCCGTCACACTCCCTCAAACGGGGTTAACCGTTTTCCACGGCCAGAGGATCGTCATCGTTAGAATCAACCCCTTGCCGCAAACGAAACTCATCATCCTGCGCCGTAGCCTGCTCGACTAAATCCGGATTAATCTCGCGTTTCACCTCGACACCGAGGTGACGGAAAGCTTCCGTTTGCGCCAGCAGGTTCCCGCGCCCGGAAGAGAGTTTCTTCATCGCCTGACGATAGTTGTCCTGCGCTTTATCCAGGCTCTGCCCAATAGCAGACATATCATCAATGAACAGGCGCATTTTGTCGTACAGACGGCTGGCCCGTTCGGCGATTTGCTGCGCGTTGCGACTCTGGTGCTCGTAGCGCCAGAGATTGGCAATGGTGCGCAGCGCTACCAATAAAGTAGTAGGACTTACCAGCATAATGTTATTTTTTAATGCTTCATTGATCAGTTCGGGCTGTCTGTCTAATGCCAGCAAAAAGGCGGGTTCAACGGGGATAAACATCAGGACATAATCCAGCGAGCGCAGCCCCGGAAGCTGCTGATAATCTTTGCGTCCCAACAGGCGAATATGGTTTCGCACCGCCGCGATATGCTCCTGTAGCGCCAGTTCACGCGTGTAATCATCTTCGGCATTGAAATAGCGCTCATAAGCCACCAGCGTCATTTTGGCATCGACGACCACATCTTTTCCCTGGGGCAGGCGAACAATGACGTCCGGCTGCATGCGGGCGCGAGTATCGGTTTCGATACTCACCTGCGTTTCGTACTCGTAACCTTCACGCAAGCCAGACGCTTCCAGCACACGCGTCAGCACCACTTCGCCCCAGTTACCCTGCGTTTTATTGTCGCCTTTTAACGCGCGCGTCAGGTTGACGGCTTCACGCGTCATCTGTTCATTCAGCTGTTGCAGATTACGAATTTCATGGGCCAGCGTGTGGCGCTCTTTTGCTTCCTGGCCAAAACTGTCCTGCACCTGCCGGCGAAAACCATCAAGCTGCTCGCGTAGCGGTGTGAGTAAACTGTTCAGGCTTTGACGGTTTTGCTCATCCACCCGGCGATTACTGTGCTCAAAAATACGGTTTGCCAGGTTTTCAAACTGCTCGCTCAGGCGCTGCTCGCTGTTGATCATCTGGCGAATTTTGTCTTCCGCATGATGCTGCGTGGCTTCCAGCCGTGTGGTCACTTCCCGTAAATCAGCTTCCAGCGAGGTGTTGATTTCGCGCAGGCTGCGCAGTTCATTATTCAGTAGCTCGCACTCCTCGCGCCAGTGCGCGTTCTGCGCCAGCTGCTGTTTCGCGGCGCTCAGTTCGCCGTAAATATCGCGCTCTTCGGCCAGTTGCTCCGCCCGCTGCTGCGCCACGCGATAGCTCGCGGCCAGCCAGCCCAGCGCAACGCCCGCCAGTGCAACCAGAAAATAGATAAGAATGGCGATATCCACAATGCCCCCTGCATGAACGTCTTACGGCAAAAATAGAATTGTGCTGTATAGATGTCCAGTTGGAAAGGTTTTTCCTGCGAGGAGGTACGCAAAATGAAAAAGGCCGAACGTGTCGGCCTTTAAGAAGAGAAGAAGGTTTACAGAAGGCGGCGTGCCGCTTCCACCACGATTTTCACCGCGTGGCTTTCGGTTTGTTTCATCGTCTCAGCATTCGGGATCTCCTGCTGAGTACGGTTCACAATCACGCCCGCAACCATCCCTGCGCGCAGCCCCTGGCTGGAACACATGGTTAACAGGGTTGCTGATTCCATTTCGTAGTTCATCACGCCCATCGACTGCCACTCTTCCATGGAGCCTTTGAAGCGGCTTACCACGCGGCCGGAGAAGGTATCGTAACGTTCCTGTCCCGGGTAGAAGGTATCGGAGGATGCGGTTACGCCCACATGCGTGGTTGCGCCAATCTCTTTCGCTGCCGCCACCAGCGCGGTGGTGCAATCAAAATCAGCCACAGCCGGATATTCCATCGGCGCAAAGTGCAGGCTCGCGCCGTCCAGACGAACGGATGCGGTGGTGACCAGCACATCACCAACATTGATATTTGGCTGGATAGCACCTGTTGTGCCCACGCGCAGGAAAGTACGAATGCCCAGTTGAGCCAGTTCTTCCACAGCGATAGAGGTGGACGGGCCGCCGATACCGGTGGAGCAGACAATGACCGGCTTGCCATCAAGTTCAGCACGCCAGGAGGTAAATTCGCGGTGAGATGCCAGTTTGACCGGCTTTTCCATCAGCGCGGCGATCTTTTCCACACGCTCCGGGTCGCCAGGGACGATCGCGAGCGTAGCCCCTTGTAAATCGTTTTTGGTGAGGCCGAGATGAAAAACATCAGACTTAGACATAGAAAACTCCTCTGTGGATCGGGTTTGTCAGAAGAAGCAAAAAGCCACTTTACAGAAGACGAAGACAATATTTCGTGACCGCCGTCACCAGCAATCAAAATTATTGCAGCAGATTCCATACAAAAAGTGATTCACATCACATTAACAAGTTATATCTTTCGTTGTTGCACAAAAATCGCCCGTATTCAGGCACTGTGATTTGTCTATATTAAAGAAGCGCTAAAGGCTCATTTAAAGGTACGGAGAATGCCATGACCACCAACAACCAACCTGGTTTTGCACCTGCAGCATCACCTCACGCGACGACCGCTGTTCGCACGTCAGAGGAAGAAATTACCGCTGGCGAAACATCGATCCCCTCTCAGGGCGATCTGCTACCCGCTTACCACGCGCGGCCAAAACAGAGCGATGGCCCGCTTCCGGTGGTAATCGTAGTGCAGGAGATTTTTGGCGTCCATGAACACATCCGTGATATCTGCCGTCGTCTGGCAAAGGAAGGTTATCTTGCCGTTGCGCCGGAGCTCTATTTCCGTCAGGGCGATCCTAACGATTACGCCGATATTCCGACGCTGTTTAACAATCTGGTCAGTAAAGTGCCTGATGCGCAGGTACTGGCAGACCTCGACCACGTCGCCAACTGGGCGGCACGCAACGGCGGCGACGCCAGCCGCCTGTTAATCACCGGCTTCTGCTGGGGCGGGCGCATCGCGTGGTTGTACGCGGCGCACAATCCGCAGTTGAAAGCTGCCGTCGCCTGGTATGGTCGTCTGGTCGGTGATAAGTCACTGAATTCCCCGAAACAACCGGTCGATGTCGCCGTTGACCTGAATGCACCGGTACTCGGCCTTTATGGCGGTCAGGATACCGGGATCCCGGTTGAAACGGTGGAAACCATGCGCCAGGCATTGCGCGCTGCGAATGCCAAAGCGGAAATTATTGTCTATCCGGATGCCGGGCACGCGTTCAATGCGGATTATCGACCGAGCTATCATGAAGAATCGGCGAAAGATGGCTGGCAGCGCATGCTGGCGTGGTTTGCGCAATATGGCGGCAAGAAATAAGCGTTTTGCCCGGTAATGCATTCGCTTACCGGGCCTCAACATTCTACCCCTGACGCAGATTCTGCGCCGCCTGCACCATATTCGCCAGCGCCGCACGGGTCTCTGGCCAGCCGCGGGTTTTCAGGCCACAGTCCGGATTCACCCACAAGCGTTCCGCCGGAATGCGCTGTTCGGCTTTCTTCAGCAGCGCTTCAATCCACGCCACGCTCGGTACGTTAGGCGAGTGAATGTCATACACGCCCGGCCCGATTTCGTTTGGGTAATCAAACTCTTCAAACGACTCCAGCAGTTCCATATCAGAGCGCGAGGTTTCGATGGTAATGACGTCGGCATCCAGCGCCGCAATCGAATCCATGATGTCGTTGAACTCGCAGTAACACATGTGCGTGTGGATTTGCGTGTCATCTTTCGCCACAGCAGCGTTGATACGGAAAGCTTCCACGCCCCACTGGAGGTATGCGTCCCAGTCGCTACGGCGTAGTGGTAAACCTTCGCGCAGCGCGGGTTCGTCGATCTGAATGATACCGATACCTGCCGCTTCCAGATCCGCGACTTCATCACGCAGCGCCAGCGCAATCTGTTTGGCGATAGTTTCACGACTCACGTCTTCACGCGGGAAGGACCAGCAGAGAATCGTCACCGGCCCCGTCAGCATCCCTTTAACCGGTTTGTCGGTCAGTGACTGCGCATACTTCGCCCATTCAACGGTAATGGCTTCCGGGCGGCTAACGTCACCAATGACAATTGGCGGTTTCACGCAGCGGGAACCGTAGCTCTGTACCCAGCCGTTTTGCGTAAACACAAAGCCGTCCAGGTGTTCGCCGAAGTATTCCACCATGTCGTTACGCTCGGCTTCACCGTGAACCAGCACATCAAGCCCTAAACGTTCCTGCTCAACAATGGCCTGTTTAATCTGTTCTGCAATCCCCGTGCGGTAGCGGTTAGCGTCGAGATTCCCCTTTTTGAAATCCAGGCGCAGAGTGCGAATTTCCGTGGTTTGCGGGAAGGAACCAATCGTGGTGGTCGGCCAGGCCGGGAGATTAAAACGCGCACGCTGGGCTTGCGCCCGCACATCATACGCATTTGCACGCTGGCTATCCTGCGCGGTAATCGCCGCCAGGCGTTTTTCCACCGCCGCATTATGCACGCGGGTCGAGTGACGACGAGCCTGGATCGGGGCACTCCACGCTGCCAGCGCAGACGTATCACCGCTATTAAGCGCATCGCGCAGCAGCGCCAGCTCTTCACATTTTTGCAGAGCGAAAGCAAACCAGCTTTTCACCTCCGCATCCAGACGCGTTTCCACGCTCAGATCGATAGGGCTATGCAGCAGCGAGCAGGAAGAGGCAACCCAGAGTTCACGTTTACCGACAATCTCGCAAATTTGTGCATATTTTTCCGTAAGATCGGCGCGCCAGACGTTACGTCCGTTAATCAACCCGGCGGAAAGCAGCCAGTCGGCAGGCAAGCGCTTATGCAGTTCGACAACATCATCTTTGCCATGAACCAGGTCAACATGCAGGCCCTGGATCGGCAGAGTAGTAATGGTATTCAGATTAGGCGTGACGCCTTCAAAATAGGTGGTCAGCAGCAATTTTACCGCCCCCTGAAGGGCATCAAAAGCAGGTTGATAAGCCTCTAGCCACGCCTGCGGGAGTTCCAGCACCAGTGCCGGCTCGTCAATCTGCACCCACTCGATGCCGCGTTTTGCCAGCTCACTGAGCACATGTTGATAAACAGGCAGAAGGTCGTTCAGCAAACTCAGACGATCGAACTGCTCACCTTTGACTTTACCCAACCATAAATAGGTTACCGGGCCCAGCAGCACGGGCTTCACGTTATGGCCCAGCGCCAGCGCTTCGTCCACTTCTTCCAGCAGTTGTGTCCAGGTCAGCTTGAACTGCTGGCCTTTGGCGAACTCTGGCACCAGGTAATGGTAGTTGGTGTTAAACCATTTGGTCATTTCCGCTGCCGCCGCCGGTTCACCGGTCGGTGCGCGGCCGCGACCAATGCGGAATAAGGTATCGATATCCACCGATCCATCGCTGTTCTGATGACGAGCCGGAACGTTACCCAGCATCAGGCTGGTCGTCAGAACATGGTCGTACCAGGCGAAATCGCCCACCGGCAGCAGGTCGATACCGGCCTGTTTTTGCTGATCCCAGTGACGAGCGCGCAGTTCACGCCCAACCGACAGCAGTTCTTCCTGAGTCGACTTCCCCGCCCAGTAGCTTTCTTGCGCTTTTTTCAGCTCGCGACGCAGGCCAACGCGAGGGAAACCGAGGGTGTGATTAAGAATGGTCATGGTATGCCCCTTATGGAATTTACATGATTTAGCCGTCCAGATGTTTACACATCCATAATTGGCGGTTACTGTATATTCCTCAAGCGCAAATTGTTCATGCCGAAGTGAAGGACTTTCATGATCGAAGTTAAACATCTGAAGACGCTACAAGCGTTGCGGAACTGCGGGTCGCTCGCCGCTGCGGCGGCCACGCTGCATCAGACCCAATCCGCCCTTTCCCACCAGTTCAGCGATCTGGAACAGCGCCTTGGCTTTCGGCTATTTGTACGTAAGAGCCAGCCGCTGCGCTTTACGCCGCAGGGCGAGATCCTGCTCCAGTTGGCAAACCAGGTGCTGCCGCAAATCAGTCAGGCGCTTCAGGCCTGTAACGAGCCACAGCAGACACGCCTGCGCATTGCCATTGAGTGTCATAGCTGCATTCAGTGGCTGACGCCTGCACTGGAAAACTTCCATAAAAACTGGCCGCAGGTTGAGATGGATTTTAAATCCGGCGTCACATTTGACCCGCAGCCTTCGCTGCAGCAGGGCGAGCTGGATCTGGTCATGACGTCCGATATTCTGCCGCGCAGCGGGCTGCACTATTCGCCGATGTTTGATTACGAGGTGCGTCTGGTGATCGCGCCTGACCATCCATTGGCGGCAAAAACGCGCATTACGCCGGACGATCTCGCCAGCGAAACGCTGCTGATTTATCCGGTGCAGCGCTCACGCCTGGATATCTGGCGTCACTTCCTGCAACCGGCGGGCATCAGCCCGTCACTGAAAAGCGTCGATAACACGTTATTGTTGATTCAGATGGTTGCCGCTCGCATGGGGATTGCCGCGCTGCCGCATTGGGTGGTGGAGAGTTTTGAGCGCCAGGGTCTGGTGGTCACCAAACCCCTGGGTGAAGGTTTGTGGAGCCGACTGTACGCCGCCGTGCGCGATGGCGAGCAGCGTCAGCCGGTGACGGAGGCGTTTATTCGTTCAGCGCGGAACCACGCGTGCGATCATCTTCCGTTCGTGAAGAGCGCGGAGCGACCCACTTTCGATGCACCCACAGCGACGCCAGGATCACCAGCGCGCCTGTAATGAATGTCGGCCAGTGCGGCTGTTGATGCCAGATAGCCAGGTTAACCAGCAGCCCCGCCGGCACATGCATATTGTTCATAATGCCCAGCGTTCCGGCATCCACCTGCGTGGCACCGTAGTTCCACATAAAGTAGCCAATCCCGGAAGCCACCACGCCAAGAAAGACCAGAATGCCCCATTGCAGCGTGGTTTCAGGCATCTTCTGAGTGTTGCCCAACAGCGACCACGCCACAATCGCCACCAAAAACGCGCCAAGATAGAACCACGCAAAAGCGTTATGCTGCGGCATCGGGCGAGTTTCCATCAGGCGCTTGTAGCCCACCATACCCATCGCGAAGGTGATATTGGAGAGCTGCACCAGCAACAAGCCCGTCCAGAAGTGCGAGGTTACCTGATCGTAGCGGATAATCCCCGCGCCAATCACTGCCAGCAAGGCGCTAAACGCATACCCCCAACGCAGGCGGCGCTTACTCATCAGATCATAAATAAGGGTAATGTAAAGCGGCGTTAGTACGGTAAACAGCAACAGTTCGGACACCGTCAGGTAGAGATACGCGCGGAAACTTAGCATATACATCACGCCAAGCTGCATCGCACCCACCAGCATATACAGGCCGACCGTTTTCAGGCTGTTGCCACGGGTACGCAGAAACGGCAGAAAGACGAGTGCTGCCAGGCCAACGCGCACCAGCACGGCAAAATAGCTGTCGACGTGCCCGGCCAGATACTCGCCGTAAAAGCTAAAAGAGAAGGCCCACAGAAGAGTGGTGATAATGAGTAGCGCCACAATGAATGTCTCTCAGGAAGATGAACACGCATTGTAGCGAAGAGAATGGTTGACGACTGAGCAATAAACGCTCAATCGTCATTTTTTTAATCAAGATAGAGCTTACGCAGGTAGTGCGGCACCGCGTCATCCGCGTTCGATCCAATCACTTCCAGTTCCGGATGCAAATCTTTCAGGCGCTGATGCGCGCCGGCCATAATGCAGCCTTTGCCCGCCATCGACAGCATTTCGGCATCGTTCATGCCGTCGCCAAAGGCGATACAGTCTTGCAGGCTATAGCCCAGTTTCTTCGCAACGGCTTCCAGCGCGTGACCTTTGGAAACTCCACCCGCCATTACTTCCAGACAAGTCAGCGTGGAGAAACTGACGTTCACGCGATCGCCCCAGCGCGCGTTAATCGCCTGCTCAAGTGGCAACAAGACTTCATGGTTATTGCTGGTAAAGAAGACTTTGCTGGCGCCTTCCGGCTCCAGCAGGCCCGGCTCAAAGAGCTGATAGTTGAACACCGCTTCTTTGAAAAAGCGCATCTCTTCCGGGCGATGGCGGTTCATAAACCACTCGTCGTCGCGATAAACATTGGTAATGATATCGGGGCTGCTGTGCATCACGCCAAAGAGATCGGCGGCAATATCACGATCGAGATTGTGAGCAAACAGCAGATTACCGTTGGTATCGTGCACGCGCGCGCCATTAGAGGTGATCATGTAGGCCTCAATCCCGAGATTATCGCGGATCTGCCCTACGTCGATATGATGACGCCCCGTCGCAAACACGAAATTCAGCCCCTTTTGGGTCAATAATTTCAGTGTCTCTTTCGCATACGGCGTTAAGCGGTGGTCGGGAGCGAGGAGCGTGCCATCTAAATCAGATGCAACAACCTGGTACATAAGAGAATTCTACCTTTAAGCCTGGCGGCATAAATGCCGGTTTAAGTATGTCGATAGAAAAAATCGACGATAGCATTGAGTGCGACCGAGCGCATGGCGTCCTTTTCAAAAAGGATCTCATGGTACGCGCCCTGTATGACAAGCGGTTTATCCCCATCACAGGGATGCCCCGCCATTGCGCGAAGTTCACAATAACGGTCATGCATGCGGTTATCTACTACGCGCTCTTCTTCCGCCTGAATGATAAGCGTTGGCAACGTATCGTTGGAGGCACCGGCGATGATCTGCTCACCGGCAATGATCCCTTCACGGACCCAGTGATACGTTGGCCCGCCCACGCGCAGACGTGGTTCATCCGCATAAAAACGCAGGTTACGCCGATAACGCTGACGGCTGTGCGTCAGAACGTTAATGCTAAACGGCAGCGCTCGCCAGCGCCCGGTGCCGATAGCATATCCTTCCCGAAGACGCTGATGGCCCTCAGCCCAATCGAGAATATGACGCACCATCCATTCAGGCAGGCGCATGATAATACCGAACATCGGCGCACAAAGCGCGAGTGCGTCACACTGATACGGATAACGCTGCAAAAAAAGCGTGGCTATCGCGCCACCCATTGAGTGCGCGAGAATAAAGCGCTTTCGCAAATGACCCGGCGCGACTTCCTGTTCCCAGAACGCCGCCAGATCGTCAACGTAGTCGCTGAATTTTACCACATGACCGCGATGGGTATCCGACAGCATTCGGCCTGAACGCCCCTGCCCACGGTGGTCGATAATCAAAACATCAAACCCGCTGTGGAAGAGGTCATAGGCCAGTTCGGCATACTTCACGTAGCTTTCGATACGGCCCGGGCAAATGACCACGACGCGATCGTGGTGCGATGAGCAAAAACGCACGAAGCGCACCGCAACGTTATCCACGCCGCGAAATTCCGCCTCTTCGCGCTGACGCCAGAAATCCGTCAGCGGCCCCATCGCAAACGCGGCAAACGCGTTTTCTCTTGTTTCCCAGTCCTTTTGCTGCTGAAACATCGGGCTTCCACCCCTGCTAACCGCTGAAAATCGTTTTTTTGTGAGGCCTGACACAACACTCATACAATAGCGTATTGTGGCATAAAAACAGATAATCAGGGAGATTCTCATGACCTTTGAGTGGTGGTTCGCCTACCTGCTGACATCCATAATTCTCAGCCTTTCGCCAGGCTCCGGCGCTATCAACACCATGACCACATCCATCAGCCATGGCTATCGCGGCGCGGTCGCGTCCATCGCCGGGTTACAGACCGGGCTTGCCATTCATATTGTGCTGGTTGGCGTGGGTCTGGGGACGCTGTTCTCCCGTTCCGTGCTCGCTTTCGAAGTGCTGAAATGGGCGGGCGCGGCCTATCTAATCTGGCTTGGCATCCAACAGTGGCGCGCGGCAGGGGCGATTGATCTCAACACCCTCGCGCAATCCCAGTCACGCTCAAAGCTCTATCGACGCGCGGTGTTTGTTAATCTTACCAATCCCAAAAGCATCGTCTTCCTGGCTGCGCTGTTCCCGCAGTTTATCGTGCCCCACCAGCCGCAGGTGATGCAGTATGTGGTGCTCGGCATCACCACCATTGTGGTCGATATTATTGTGATGATTGGCTATGCCACCCTCGCTCAACGAATCGCAAGCTGGATTAAAGGCCCACGCCAAATGAAGGCGCTGAACAAAGTCTTTGGTTCGTTGTTTATGCTGGTTGGCGCGCTACTGGCGTCGGCGAGGCATGCGTGAAATGGAAGGGTGCACGCAAATTTTAGTGAACGAGAAAAGACGTTAACTCCCGCGTTCGAGGAGGCTCGGAACCTGCGCTGAAACTTTTTTTTAGCGCTATTACCTCCGCCTCCCCGGTGCCAGAATGCCGCCAGATTTCACACATGGACGATGAAAATGGCGGATGCAACCACTCCTCATGATGCAGTCTTTAAGGCATTCTTATCCCGACCAGAAACGGCTCGCGACTTTATGGAAATTCATCTGCCGCCTGCGCTGGTAAAACTCTGCCGACTTGACACTCTCCACCTGGAAGTCAGCAGTTTTGTAGAAGAGAATCTCCGCCAGTATTACAACGACGTTCTCTATTCGCTGGAAACCAGTAAGGGAAGTGGGTATGTGTATGTTCTGATTGAGCACCAAAGCTCACCGGATGAGAATATGGCATTTCGTTTGCTGCGCTATGCCATTGCCACCATGCAGCGTCATCTGGAAGCCGGGAACAAAACCCTGCCGCTGGTGATCCCGATTCTGTTTTATCAGGGCAAGCGCAGCCCTTACCCCTGGTCAATGAACTGGCTCGATGCTTTTCCGGATCCGGACACCGCGCGCGGGCTCTATTTTCATGCATTTCCACTGGTCGATATCACGCTGATCCCTGATGACGAAATCATGCAGCACCGCAGCATGGCTGCTCTGACGCTGGTTCAGAAGCATATCCGCCAGCGCGACATGGTGACGTTGCTGGATAAACTGGCGCAGCTATTGACGTTAGAGCAGATGAGCGGACAACAAATCCGCACCCTGGTAAAATACATGATGCTGGCAGGTGAAGAAAAAGACGTTCAAACATTACTGTATGGGCTGGCACAGCGCGTGCCGCAACATGGAGAGGAACTGATGACTCTGGCGGAGAAATTATTGAATGATGGAAGACGGGAAGGGCGTAAAGAAGGGCGTAAAGAAGGTAAGCAGATTGCCCTTATCGACGTCGCGAAAGCCATGCTACAACGCGGCTTTGATTTTCAGACCATCATGGAAATGACCGGCCTTTCGCAGGATGACCTAAAGCAGCTTCAGCACTAAGATGGCTACCCACCCCGATGCGTTCGGAGTGGGTCAACGGCTTAGCGCGAAATAATCAAATGAATACCGAAGCCCGCGAAAAGCGTACCGGCAAAGCCATCGATCCACTTCGCGGCTTTCTGATATCCGCGACGCATGGCTGGCAATGCAAACAGGCTCGCGACGACGGCAAACCAGGCAAGGGTTTCGAGGATAATCATCAGGAAAATGCCCCAGCGCGCATCCGCGCCCACGCTGTCGCCAACGAACAATGAAAACACAGACCCAAAATAGATAATCGCTTTCGGGTTTGCCAGGTTAGTCAACAGGCCTTTCATAAAGCTGCGGCCACTTTTTGCCAGTTCAACCTGCGGTTCCGGTGCCGCGTGGTTCTCTTTCTTCAGCGCACTGCGCAGCATCTGGTAACCCATCCAGCACAGGTACAAGCCGCCACCGACCATAATAATGGTGTGCAACCAGGCCATTTTTTCGATGATCAGGTTCAGGCCGAGCAACGCCACGCCCGCCCACACCATCACGCCACAGGTAATGCCGAGTACGCCCATCATCGCTTCTTTACGGGAGCGGCTGATCGCGGTCTGCGACACGAAAAAGAAGTCCGGGCCCGGGCTCATCAACGCAATGATATGCACCAGCGCCACTGTCAGAAACAGAGTTAACATAACGTACTCGCGGGGAATAATTCAGTGAGTAACTATATTGGCACTTTTTAGCGCGGTTGACTACTCATCATCATCGTCATCGACATGTGCGCGGATCAGCGCCATAAACTCTTTCCCAAAGCGTTCCAGTTTACGCATTCCTACGCCGTTGACGCTGAGCATTTCGCTGGCGGAAACCGGCATTTGTTCTGCCATTTCAATCAACGTGGCATCGTTGAAGACCACGTAAGGCGGGATGTTCTCTTCGTCGGCAATCGCTTTACGCAGCTTGCGCAGTTTCGAAAACAGTTTACGGTCATAATTACCCACCGCGGCTTTCTGCATCACGCGCGGTTTCAGGGCAACAATACGCGGCACCGCCAGCATCAGCGGAATCTCTCCACGAACAATCGGACGTGCGGCATCAGTCAGTTGCAGAGCGGAGTGCTGGGCGATGTTCTGCGTCGCAAAGCCCATATGAATCAACTGGCGAATCACGCTCACCCAGTGCTCATGGCTCTTTTCACGCCCCATGCCGTAGACCTTGAGCTTGTCATGGCCAAACTCGCGAATACGCTGATTGTTAGCGCCGCGAATCACTTCCACCACGTACCCCATCCCGAAGCGCTGATTCACACGATAAATCGTTGAGAGCGCAATCTGCGCGTCATTCAACCCGTCGTACTGCTTTGGCGGGTCGAGGCAAATATCACAGTTACCACACGGCTCCTGACGTCCCTCGCCAAAGTAGTTCAGCAGTACCAGACGGCGGCAGGTCTGCGCCTCGGCAAAGGCGCCCATCGCGTTGAGCTTATGGCGTTCGATATCCTGCAGGGGCCCTGCGGGTTTCTCTTCAAGGCAACGACGTAGCCACGCCATATCCGCCGGATCGTAAAACAGCATCGCTTCCGCAGGCAGGCCATCACGCCCGGCGCGGCCCGTTTCCTGATAATAAGATTCGATATTACGCGGGATGTCGAAGTGCACCACAAAGCGCACGTTGGGTTTGTTGATCCCCATCCCGAACGCGACAGTCGCGACCACGATTTGCAGGTCATCGCGCTGGAATTTCTCCTGCACGTCCGCCCGCACAGCGTTATCCAGCCCGGCGTGATACGCCCCTGCACTGATGCCACGGCTTTGCAGGCGCGCGGCGGTGTCTTCTACTTTCGCACGGCTGTTGCAGTAGATAATGCCGGACTTGCCGCGTTGCTCCTGCACGTAACGCATTAACTGATCGAGCGGTTTGAACTTCTCCATCAGCATATAGCGAATGTTGGGACGGTCGAAGCTGCTGATTTGAATAAGCGGGTCGTTCAGACCCAGCAGGCGAACGATATCACGGCGCGTCGTGTCATCCGCCGTCGCGGTGAGCGCCATAAACGGCAACGCCGGGAAGCGCTGACGAAGCTGGCCTAACGCGGCGTATTCCGGGCGGAAATCATGGCCCCACTGGGAAATACAGTGCGCCTCATCAACCGCCAGCATCACCGGGTTCCAGTGGGCGAGATGCTCAAGGAAGTTATCCAGCATCAGGCGTTCAGGCGCGATATAGAGCAAGCGAATCTGGCCTGTACGGCAACCCGCCATCACTTCCTGCTGCTGCTCGCGGCTTTGCGTTGAGTTGATGCAGGCCGCCGACACGCCGTTGGCGATCAATTGATCGACCTGGTCTTTCATCAACGAGATCAGCGGCGATACCACCACCGTCAGGCCATTCAGCACCAGCGCCGGAATCTGATAACAGAGCGACTTGCCGCCGCCTGTCGGCATCACCACCAGGCAATCTCGGCCTTCCAGCACGGTATCAATGATGGTTTCCTGGCCCGGGCGGAATTGCTGATAGCCAAAGGTTTCCTGCAAAACCTGTTTAGCCAGCGATTCCTGATTTAATACTTCCGCCTGTGCCACATTGACTCCGTTAACCGAAAAATAAAAACAGGCGCTATTTTCAGCGCCTGCGTTCTAAACTGCAACGTTTTAGACGAATTCCTTCGGCCATGCTCGCAACGTCGAAGGAAAGCCTTTGTTAAAACAGATCGTTAAGCATGACACCCACGCCCACGCGCGTTTGATTGAAATTGTAGTCAATCAACGATTCACCGTAGCCACTGTAAACCTGGGTATAAAGGCGAACGTGCTTACTGATAGGATAGCTGACGCCCACTTCCGCGCCGCCGTAGCCGGTGTTCCAGTTATATTGGCCCTGCGCGCTCAATACCGCATCACCCAGTTGATAACCGATTTTCAGACGATAGTAGCCCATATATTTGGTGATATCGGGATTATCGTTGGAATTTCCCACTACATACCAGGGTTTCACTTCCACCAGCCAGTTGCCGTTCTGCGCCATCAGGCGCGTGTAAAGACGGTTCCAGCTGCGGGAAGTTGGATCTGAGCGACCGTTTGAGTCATGGTTAAAACCAAACTCAACATCGCGCAACGTCCAGCCAGCCCAGGAATAATCGGTGGCAAATCCAAGAAACAACTGCGGTTCATAGTTAGTTTCGCGGAACGGCGACGATTCGCCGCTGTTCGACAATTGCCACCAGGATCGCTGGGTATACGACGCGCCCAGCACCGAATTATCCCCCAGAATACCGCGCCACAGTGGGAAGGCCAGGCTGAGCTGGAACTTCACTTCATCTTTGCGCGCGTGCTCGGCCCAATCGTAGGAACTGATCGCCTCTTTATTGAGATCGCTGGTCCAGGTATAAAGCAGATAGTTGCTTTCATAAGGATAAAGTGTAAACGGGTTATCATGCTCCTGTAGCAGGTTCGCCATGATACTGCCTTTTACGGCAGGGGTGTCGTGAACGGATTGAATTGTCGCTTCCTGCGCGAACGCTGAAACAGGCAGCACTGCCGCCAATAACCAACTCCGGGTGAGCTGCATCAGTCATGTTCTCCTGAACTGATAAATTGTTATGTTGAATATGTGAATGTCACTCATTTTACATACTTAAGCATTTAATGCTCAGTAATCCATTCCTAATATAGAAAACAACATTTCATAGGCATAAAATCAACATTTTATTAACCATTGAAAGGGTTGTTATGTCTGCTGAACTCACTGCCGATGCCGCGCTCAAGCTGGTCGGTGAAATCTTTGTTTACCATATGCCGTTCAACCGGGCGCTTGGCCTGGAGCTGGAACGTTATGAAAAAGACTTCGCCAAACTCAATTTTAATAACCAGCCAATGATGGTAGGAAACTGGGCGCAAAGCATTCTCCACGGCGGCGTGATCGCCTCAGCGCTGGATGTCGCGGCAGGTCTGGTCTGCGTAGGCAGCACGTTAACTCGCCATGACACCATCAACGAAGAAGAGCTCCGTCAGCGGCTTTCACGGATGGGCACTATCGATTTACGCGTCGACTATTTACGTCCAGGGCGCGGCAATCGCTTCACCGCCACCAGCACCCTTTTGCGGGCAGGCAATAAAGTTGCCGTCGCGCGCGTGGAGCTGCACAACGAAGAGCAAGTCCACATCGCCAGCGCAACCGCCACATATATGGTGGGATAAACAGTAAAATCGGGTAAAATCAGTTTACTTTTTTGTAACGGATGACTCCGATGGATGCCAAACAGACGCGGCAGGGCGTGCTTCTCGCTCTCGCCGCCTATTTTATTTGGGGTATCGCTCCGGCGTACTTCAAGCTTATCTACTATGTTCCCGCCGATGAAATCCTGACGCACCGCGTGATCTGGTCCTTCTTCTTCATGGTGGCGCTCATCAGCATCAGCCGTCAGTGGTCGACAGTGAAAGCGCTGCTGCAAACGCCGAAGAAAATCGTCATGCTGGCGCTCTCCGCCGTGCTGATCGGCGGTAACTGGCTGCTGTTTATCTGGTCGGTGAATAACCACCACATGCTGGAAGCAAGCCTGGGCTACTTCATTAACCCGCTGGTGAATATTCTGCTGGGGATGTTGTTCCTCGGCGAGCGCTTCCGCCGGATGCAGTGGTTAGCTGTGGCTCTCGCCGCCTGCGGCGTGTTGGTGCAGCTGTGGACATTTGGCTCGCTGCCAATAATTGCGCTCGGCCTGGCGTTTAGCTTCGCGTTTTATGGCCTGGTACGTAAAAAAATCGCCGTCGATGCGCAAACCGGCATGCTATTTGAAACCCTGTGGCTACTGCCGATCGCGGCAATTTATCTGTTTGGCATTGCCGACAGCGCGACCAGTCATATGGGGAGCAACAGCTGGTCGCTGAACCTGCTGCTGATTGCCGCGGGCGTAGTCACCACCATCCCGCTACTGTGTTTCACCGGTGCGGCAACCCGTTTACGCTTATCGACGCTGGGCTTCTTCCAGTATATCGGCCCAACGCTGATGTTTATCCTGGCGGTGACCTTCTACGGCGAAACACCAGGCGCTGATAAAATGGTGACGTTTGCGTTTATCTGGGTGGCACTGGCGATCTTTATTATGGATGCGGTGTATACGCAGCGCCGGGGACGTCGGGGCTAACCGTGTGCCGGATGGCGCAACGCCATCCGGCAACAGACTTACAGCCAGTTCTTCCGTTTAAAGTACAGATACGGTGCCAGCCCGGCGAGCATCATAAAGATAATCGCACCAGGGTAGCCGAAGCTCCACTTCAGCTCCGGCATAAACTCGAAGTTCATCCCGTAGCTGGAGGCCACCAGCGTCGGCGGCAGGAAGACCACGGAGACCACCGAGAAGATCTTGATGATGCGGTTCTGCTCGATGTTGATAAAGCCCATCGCCGCCTGCATCAGGAAGTTGACCTTCTGGAACAGTGATTCATTGTGTGGCAGCAGAGATTCGATATCTCGCAGGATCTCGCGCGCCTGTTCCAGCTGCACCGCCGGTAAACGCGCTTTACGCACCAGGAAGTTAAGCGCGCGCTGGGTATCCATCAGACACAAGCGCACCTTCCAGCCAATATCTTCCAGCTCTGCCAGCGTGGACAACGCCTCGTCATATTCATCGCCCTGATGGCCTTCCATGATGACGCGACTCAGCTTTTCCAGATCGCTGTAGATGTTTTCGATTTCATCCGCCAGCTGTTCAATCTTGGTTTCAAACAGATCGAGCAGAAGCTCATAGGCGTTACCGTCCACCATCGCCTGGTTACGCGCACGCATACGGTAGAGACGAAACGCCGGCAGTTCGCGCTCACGCAGGGTGAAGAGTCGCCCTTCGCGGATGGTGAATGCCACGGTGGAGTTACCTGCGTGATCGTCCGCATCTTCGTAAAAGAAGAAGGAGTGAATATGTAAACCGTCTTCGTCTTCAAAGAAACGTGCGGATGCTTCGATGTCTTCCAGTTCAGGGCGCGTGGCCAGGTTCTGGCCCAATTCCTTTTGCACACGGTTTCGTTCTTCATCGTCGGGTTCGACTAAATCAACCCACACCGAACTGGCGAGATGGCTGATTTCGTCCGCTTCAAGACGCGTTAAACGATTTTTTTCCAGTTGAAATGCGCTCAGCATGACCGGGACTCCCAATGCAAAAAATTATCGGACAGCCGGTGGGCACACAGAAACAAATTGGGTTTCAGACCATTAAACAGCCTGACTCATTGCGACGGGGAAATGACACGAGTCGCCGACAACCGCTAAGGCTATCAGCATAAGAGGATAGCCTTAGGAGTTGTTCCTGAATGACAGGAGAGTGAGCCAGCATCTACTGGGTGTGTCCAAGGCATTTGTCCTCTTAGCGTAATCGTGCGCGCATGTTACGCCAGCAAAAAAACCGCGTCAACACGCAACGGAATGCTAAATGGTAAGATTTACCTCATTCACTGTAAGGCTAGCAGACTCTCAAAAAATAACGATATCTTTCGGATAGTTAGACAGTTTCCAGCTTTGCATACGCCGCAACCAGCCATTTGATCCCCTGCCCCTGGAACGCCACCTGCAAGCGGCTGTGCTCGCCGCTGCCTTCCAGATTAACAATGGTGCCTTCGCCAAACTTAGCGTGACGTACGCGCTGGCCGAGTTTATAACCGGTGTCGTTTTCCGAAATCGGCGTCCCCATGCGCTGATGGCTCACCGGACGGCTAACGGTGGCGCGCAGGCGTACCTCTTCCACGCAGTTTTCCGGCAGCTCGCCGATAAAGCGCGACGGACGGTGATACACCTCTTTCCCGTACAAGCGGCGCGTTTCGGCATAAGTCAGCGTCAGTTTCTGCATCGCACGCGTCACGCCAACGTAGGCCAGACGGCGTTCTTCTTCCAGACGCCCGCCTTCTTCCAGCGACATCTGGCTCGGGAACATGCCCTCTTCCATACCGACGATAAACACCTGCGGGAATTCCAGACCTTTCGCCGAGTGCAGCGTCATCAACTGCACCGCGTCCTGCCAGGTATCCGCCTGCCCTTCGCCCGCTTCGAGCGCGGCATGAGACAGAAACGCCTGCAACGGCATTAAATCTTCGTCTTCTTCGTTGTACGCGAACTGGCGCGTCGCCGTCACCAGTTCGTCTAAGTTTTCGATTCGCGTCTGGCCCTTCTCGCCCTTTTCCTGCTCGTACATCATGCGTAGGCCGGAGTCTTTCACCACGCGGTCTGTCTGCACGTGCAACGGCATATCCGCCGTTTCCTGGGCCAGCGCGTCAATCAGTTCCATAAAGCGCTGCAACGCGCTCGCCGCGCGGCCTGCCAGCGCTTTTTCCTGCAACAGCTCGCGGCACGACTGCCACAGCGTAAGCTGGCGATCGCGCGAAGTCTGGCGCACAACGTCCAGCGTACGGTCGCCGATGCCGCGTGTCGGCGTGTTGACCACGCGCTCAAACGCCGCGTCGTCATTGCGGTTAGCGATCAGGCGCAGATAAGAGAGCGCATCTTTGATTTCCTGACGCTCGAAGAATCGCATACCGCCGTAAATTCGGTACGGCATACTCGCCTGCAGTAACGCCTCTTCCAGCACGCGCGACTGGGCGTTGCTGCGATAGAGAATGGCGCATTGATCCAGCGCGCCGCCGTTGTCCTGCCAGGTTTTGATGCGGTTAACCACGAAACGCGCTTCGTCGAGTTCGTTGAAGGCGCAATAGAGCGAAATCGGCTCACCGTCCGCACCGTCGGTCCACAATTTCTTACCAAGACGCCCGTTATTGTTCTCAATCAGGGCGTTCGCCGCGCTCAGAATATTGCTGGTTGAACGGTAGTTCTGTTCCAGACGGATAGTTTCCGCACCAGGGAAATCGTTGAGGAAGCGCTGGATGTTTTCCACCTGCGCACCGCGCCAGCCGTAGATTGACTGGTCGTCATCACCCACAATCATTACTTTACCGGTGTCGCCTGCCAGCAGGCGGATCCACGCGTATTGAATGTTGTTGGTATCCTGGAATTCGTCCACCAGGATATTGGTAAAGCGCTCGCGATAGTGCTGAAGGATGTGCGGCTTGTTAAGCCACAGTTCATGTGCGCGCAGCAGTAGCTCGGCGAAATCGACCAGCCCCGCGCGGTCGCATGCTTCCTGATAGGCCTGATAAACCTTCTGCCAGGTTTGTTCAACCGGGTTGCCGTAGCTCTGAATGTGGTGCGGACGCAGCCCTTCGTCTTTCTGGCTGTTGATGTACCACATCGCCTGGCGCGGCGGCCACTGCTTCTCGTCGAGATTCATGGCTTTGATCAGACGTTTCAGCAGGCGCAGTTGGTCTTCACTATCAAGGATTTGGAAATCCTGCGGCAGATTGGCATCCAGATGATGTGCGCGCAGTAAGCGGTGCGCCAGCCCGTGGAAGGTGCCGACCCACATGCCGCCCTGGGTGGTGCCCATCAGTTGCCCGATACGGTGACGCATCTCCGCCGCCGCTTTGTTGGTAAACGTCACCGCCATAATGGAGTACGGCGAGCAGTTTTCCACGGTCATCAGCCAGGCGATACGGTGAACCAGTACGCGCGTCTTACCACTGCCCGCCCCAGCCAGCACCAGCATGTTGGTGCGCGAAGCGGCGACGGCTTCGCGCTGTTTGTCATTAAGGCTGTCGAGCAGGTAAGAAACGTCCATTGATGGCACCGCCGCGTTAAGAATAGATAAACAGCGAAATGCCCGGTGGCGCTTCGCTTACCGGGCCTACGTTACCGTAGGGCGGATACGCCTAGCGCCATCCGCCAAAACCCTGGAATTTTATACAGAACTATTGAGGATTATATCAGCGAGGTCAGCGATGCCAACCGGGAAATTTCGATATGCGGCAGTAAACGGCTGTCAGCCACCTGCATCAGGTCTGCATTCCGAGGTTTGATCCAGCATGCCTGTAATCCACTGCGAATCGCCCCCGCAACATCCGTCGTCAGGTCATCGCCCACGTGCAGAATAGCGTTATGCGGCACATCCAGTTTTTCAGCAGCCCGGTGATACATATCGGAAAATGGCTTTGAGCGGCCATCTGGCCCGGCACGTAGTACAAACTTAAAATAGTCGTTCAGGCCGAATAATTCTGGCTGGGCATTACCATTGGTAATCGCCACCAGCGGCCATTTTTCCGCAAGTTTTGCCAGCGTATCGTGCGTTTCCTGCGGAACATCAATTCGGCTGCGCCATTGCGCGAAATTGGCCATCGCCGCGTTAGCGCCAATCGCCGCTTCCTGCGCGGTTAAGCCTGCGTTCAGCATCCCCAGCTCCAGCGCGCGGCGGCGCCACTCGGTCACATCGTGATAAATTTCCGGCTCCGCGTTGCGCAGCGCGTCGCGCAGTTGCTGTAGATCGCGGTTTTCGAAATGGCGCAGCGCCGGATGATAGCTGCGCACAAACGCCAGCGATTCTTGCTGGGTGCGATCAATCACCGGATGGTTGTCATAAAGGGTGTCGTCCAGGTCAAACGTCAGTGCGGCGATGTGGCCCAGTGGTCGGTAAAAACGCATTATTTCCCCCGTTTAGCGCGTGGATGCGCGGCATCGTACACCGAGGCGAGGTGTTGAAAATCAAGATGGGTATAAATTTGGGTGGTCGAGAGATTGGCGTGCCCCAACAGCTCCTGCACACCGCGCAGATCGCCGCTCGACTCCAGCATGTGGGTGGCGAATGAGTGGCGCAGCTTGTGCGGATGCACATGGCTGTTCAGCCCCTGCTTAATGCCCCACTCGGCAAACCGTTTTTGCACATTGCGCGCCGAGATACGTTTCCCCAGTTTTGAAAGAAACAGCGCGTCATCGTCGCTACCAAACAGCCCGCGTAAATCGAGCCAGTGTTCAATCCACGCCACCGCATTACGGCCAATGGGCAGGCGGCGCTCTTTGCTACCTTTGCCCATCACCCACACTTCACCGCTGTCGAGATCGAGATGTTTGATGTCCAGATTCACCAGTTCGGAAAGACGCAGACCGGCGCCGTACATGACTTCCAGCATCGCGCGGTCGCGAACCGCCAGCGGATCGTTAATATCGATATCCAGCAGGCGATTGACGTCATCGACGTCGATATTTTTCGGCAGATGACGTGGGGCTTTTGGTGCGGAGATCCCTTTTGCCGGATTGGCGGGCAGTTCGCCCTGGCTCACCATCCAGTCAAAAAAGCTGCGCAACGCCGATAAGCGTAACGCCAGGCTTGCCGCCCCCAGCCCTTTTCGGCGACTGCGGGTGGCAAAACTGCGCACCATCGCAGCATCACATTGTTGCCAGCGCGTCAGGCCCATCTGCTGGGCCAGTTCAATGATGGCATCAAGCTGACGCTGATAATTGAGAAGCGTAATCGGGCTGAGCTGGCGCTCGACGCCGAGATAACGCAGGAAACGCGCTACCGCCGCAGAGAGAAGTTCGTCATTCATGCGCGCTCAATCCAGCGCTCCAGCAGGCCTGGCAGCATCAGCGCCACTTCCTGCAGTAGCTGCGTACCCTGCCCGGCTTCATAGTGATGTGCATCGCGGCTGGTAAACAGAATCACGCCCAAATCGGCGTCGCTGCCCATCATCGACATCGCCACCGACCCAACGGCTTTCGCTTCCGGCAGAACCACCAGCAGCTCAGGGCCGTTCAGCGTGCCCAGATAGTGGCGCTCCTGACCAAGACGCTGAATACGCAGCGGTTCAAACGCCTGCCGCGACAGCACCAGTTGGGTGTATTTCGACGGTGCGCCCAAACGCCAGCGATCGGCGAAGAGACGGATAGAGGCCCCCGCCAGACCCAGATCGCGTGCCCAGCGGTGAAAGCGCAACAGCAAATCGTCGAGACTTTCCGCGCTCGCCAGGCGATTTTGCAGATGCAGCAAACGGTAGAACAGCCCTTCGTTGGCCGTCGCCTGCTCCATCAGCAGCGCCATGTTCTCTTCAAGCGTGTGAATATGATGACGCGCGCGCGCCATATGCCACTCAACCAGCGACACCGTACCGCGCACCGGGTGCGGAACACGCATCTGTTCCACGACCGCGGCGTTTCGTATAAAGAATTCAGGATGTTGCAACAGATAATCCACGACAGCGCGATCGTCGAGCGCGCTTAATGCTTCCTGCTGTTCTTCCCCGACGTGTTTCATAAGTGAATAAATCCGTCATAGACATGTGCCGCCGGGCCAGTCATATACAACGGTTGACCCGGGCCTCTCCAGGCGATATCCAGACGTCCGCCCGGTAACTCCACGCGAACCTCTTCGTCCAGTAGCCCCTGCTGGATACCCACAGCCACCGCCGCACAAGCGCCGCTGCCGCAAGCCTGCGTCTCACCCGCGCCGCGCTCATAGACGCGCAAACGGATGTGATCGCGTTTAACCACCTGCATAAAACCGATGTTGGCGCGTTCAGGAAAGCGATCGTGGCTTTCCATCACCGGGCCCAGCGACTCAACCGCCGCCGTTTCAACATCATCGACCTGAATCACGCAGTGCGGGTTACCCATCGAGACCACGCCGCACAATACTGTCTGCTCGGCCGCTCGCATAATATAGGTCTTTTCCGCTTTGTTGGCGCGGAACGGCACCTGCGAAGGTTCGAAATTCGGCTCGCCCATATTCACGCGAACCAGATCGTCGTCCGTCACGCTCAATACCATACGTCCGTTGGCGGTGCTGACGCGAATGTCACGTTTATTGGTCAGGCCTTTCAGACGCACGAAACGCGCAAAACAGCGCGCCCCGTTGCCACATTGCGACACTTCGCTGCCGTCGGCATTGAAGATGCGATAGTGGAAATCAAGATCGGGATCGTAGGGCGGCTCGACGACCAGCAGTTGGTCGAAGCCGACGCCCAGATGCCTGTCCGCCAGACGACGAATCAATTCCGGCGAAAAAAACACATTCTGCGTCACCGCGTCGACGACCATAAAATCGTTGCCAAGGCCATGCATTTTAGAGAACTGCATTATCTACTCCAGTTACGCGGAACAGAACGGTGATATCAATAGTTAACCTGCGTCGGGCCGCCGTCATCACCGCGATCGTTACGATCCGGCGAATCCGTTTGGATCTGGCTATCCACGGGCTTGGTCGGCGTCGGCGCCGTTTTATCAGCCGGTGGGAAATAGAGCGGGCCTTTAAGGCCGCAACCGGTAAGGCTAAACAGCACAGCCAACACGGCCAGCGGTCGGAAAATGTTCTTCATTCCAGGGTACCTGTAGTTCAAGACTTTCTGCTTTCTATCATCGCAGGAGAAGGCGTAAAAGCAAGCGTTTAGCACCCGACTGCAACGTGTTTTGTTTCACGGTATACTGCCATCATCACTCAATAACGGGAAACAACAATGAACGACAGTGAATTTCATCGCCTTGCCGACACACTCTGGATGACCATCGAAGAGCGTCTGGATGACTGGGACGGCGACAGCGATATCGACTGCGAAATCAACGGCGGCGTGCTGACCATCAGTTTTGAGAATGGCAGTAAAATCATTATCAACCGTCAGGAACCCCTGCACCAGGTATGGCTGGCAACTAAGCAGGGCGGCTACCATTTTGACCTGAAAGGCGATGAGTGGGTTTGCGATCGCAGCGGCGAAACCTTCTGGGATTTGCTGGAACAGGCTGCCACACAGCAGGCAGGCGAGACGGTGAGCTTCCGCTAAGGTTTATTGCCGGATGCGGCTTTGCCTTATCCGGCCTTCCATCACTGACTTACGAAAAATACTGCTGCAACAACGGGGCGTCGTTATCCTGGTTACTCGGTGGGAGTGTGCCAATCGCCTGGCTGCGGTAAGGAATAACCTGCGCGCGGCCATCAACTTTCACAATCTGATAGAACTGCGGCAGGTTGAAGTTGATAAAGCTTGAGCCGTAGGTAAAGCGATCGTGCGAGGAGGAGTAGAAGCGGCTGACGTCGCGCACCAGCTCCTCTTTGCTGCCTTCGCAGTGGTGATACACTTCCGCGCGGTTGGATTCATCCAGAATATAGATGTTAAAGCCCTGCTCTTCGCCGGAATCTTCAAAGAAGAACTGAATAATCCCTTCGCTGGCAAAACCATCCACCACCTGCGGCAGTTTGACGTGGTTAGTCTCAACCTGCACCGACAAACCATGCAGTTTATTGTGCGAGATGGCACCATAGAATTCGATGGCGTTTTCCAGCTTCTGCACCGAGACGTTCAGGCGTTCGAAGAAAAGACCCCAGGTCTGGCCGGAGACACGCAACGCTTTGAAGCGCCCGGTTTCCTGACGTGTGCTGGAGAGACGCAGGTCGATACATTCAGAAACCAACTGCTGGACGCGGGTACGAATCAGGCCACGCAGATGCTGGCTATAACAGAACACTTCCACGCTATCCGGCGGGGCGGCGTCCTGGTGCATTTTGCCGAGAATCGTTTTCAGCGCTTCAATCATCGCCTGCTCGCCGTTGAAGTGCAGCGTACGCACCTCGTTCCACGAGTTGCGATACAGCAGATCGACGCTGCCGACGAGGCAGTTTTGTTCTTCACCAAAGCTGAAGACATCGAGCTTACGGAAGTCGAAATGGACTACCTGATTGCGGAAAGCCGCCGTCGGGTCATATTCGAGGTTAACGATAATCGCCAGATGGCGAATTTCACACGGGCTGTAAAGCGCTTTTGGCGTCGGCGCAGGCAGACGCAGCGGGAAGTGATGGGAAACATCCGCCACCATCTCCTGCAGTTTTGCGAGGTCGACAATACCGTTGCCCTTAATAAACAGGCGGGTACGTGAGGTCAGCAGGCCGTTAAACCAGGCCCACGCCACCAGCTTATTAAGATAGCGGTTATATTCAAGCGGCTGATGGCTGACGATAGCTTCCATATTCGGCGCGCGGTTGTAGAGATACCAACCGGTACGGTTGGCACGGCCCGGCGGCACGTGGATAAAGGTCAGGTTCGGCTCGGAGAGATCCGGTGAAATCTGCGGGTTAACCAGCGTCACTTTGCCCGGCAGCGCTTCAAACGCCGCGTACAGCTTACGGGTCAGCACACCGATGTCCTGCGGGCTGGCAGAGACGCTCAGGTTGTTGCGACGCGCGAAGCGGATCAGGTTACGGTAGCTCTGCATCATGGCATCGAGCAATTCGTTATGCGCCTCGCGCACCTGATCGATCTTCCAGTTCGCCCGGTTATCCAGTTTAGCCAGACGCTCTTCGTCCCAGCCCCACTCTTTCACCAGTTGGCTCACCACTTCACGGCGCCAGCCAACGCACGCGCGTTCGCGGCTCAGCTTTTCGCAAACTTTGAGGTAGAAGCAGCGGCGCACCAGATCCAGACGCGTTTCGTCGTCGATCGCTTTGAGGTAGTCGGTCACGCGTTCCAGCATCATGCAGTAGGAGTCGAGACCAAATGAAACGATCTCGCCATCGTGCAGGCGCTGTTTGATATCTTTCGCCAGCAGGCGCGTATTGGGGTATTCCCAGGAGTAGGCTTCCAGCAGCAGGGTTTTCAACACCGCTTTGTACGGTGAGTCGATACTCTTATACAGTTGCCACAGGCTGGCGCCAAAGTACTCTTCCGCCGACAGCGAACTCAACCCGCCAAGGTCGAGCCACTCGTTCGGCGTCAGCACGCCCTGCGCATAGAGCGTCATGACGTAGTCGTCGTAATGCTCTTCTTCTTCGCACGGCACCATATTCCACAGAATACGTTTCCCCGCGAGGCGCACGGCAGTGCGATAAAATTCGTCCAGCAGCAAGATGTGCTGCGTGGAGCCGCAGTCTTCGCCGCCCAGGCTACCACTTTCGTTATGACGGAAGCGGTTTTCGTCGATCAGGAAGAAGCTGACTTCCACGCCCAGCGAGGCGGCCCAGCTTTCCAGCAGACTGCATTTACGTTGCAGAAGTTGACGTTCGTCGTTATCGAGCCAGGACTGGTGACAAACCCAGATATCGAGGTCAGAAGAGCAGCTTTGCCCAACGGACGAGGTACTGCCCATCGAGTAGACGCCAGTTATCGGCAACTCGCCTTTTGGCGAGGCCTGCGGCGGCATACCACGATGCAGTTCAAGTTCGTCGAGGTAGTGGCGTTGGGTTTCATCAGGCGTGTAGAGGCAAATGCCTTTGGGAACGTTACCGTCGAGGTAACCCGGCATCAGTGGGTGATGATAATGTAATAATGTCGGCAGTAGACTGTATACCTGCTGGAAAGCAGGGCCCATGGCAGCAAGCGCGCGATCCACACGCAGTTGATTGATGGCATCCAGTCTCTGTTTCAGTGTCTCAATATAGAGGTACAAGACATATCGCCTGATGTTCAAAACCTGGCGTAGCGCCCGTGAAGGGAAGTACGGAGGTTTTTAGAATTTCAACAAGAATCGTCGCCTTTGTCGTCCGTCCTTATGATTATGGTGGTGCGGACGAACAAATGGTTTAAAACGTGATCAATTTAACACCTTGCTGGTTGACCGTAAAGAAAGTTGCACTACATACAAGTGTAGCACCGTTTGTTATCTGTAAATTCCACAATACGTTTAGGTCTATATTGGAAACTTCCAGAAAATACGGGCCAGCCAGACATTACCCAAACACCGTGAAAACTAACATCATTAAAGCAACAATGTTAGGATGGGCCGTGGACGACAATGACGGTAACAAGCATGTTAGACAAAGTTTTGAGAATTGCCACACGCCAAAGTCCTCTTGCACTTTGGCAGGCACACTATGTTAAAGACCGCCTGATGGCCTGTCATCCGGGGCTGACGGTTGAACTCGTGCCGCTGGTGACACGCGGCGATGTGATCCTGGATACCCCGCTGGCAAAAGTGGGCGGTAAAGGGCTGTTTGTAAAAGAGCTTGAGCTGGCATTGCTGGAAAACCGGGCCGATATCGCCGTTCACTCCATGAAAGATGTTCCCGTCGATTTCCCTGAAGGCCTGGGTCTGGTGACCATTTGTGAGCGCGAAGATCCGCGCGATGCGTTTGTCTCCAACCGCTATGCTTCGCTGGACGATTTACCGGCAGGCAGCATCGTCGGCACCTCCAGCCTTCGTCGCCAGTGCCAGATTGCGGAATATCGCCCCGATTTAGAGATTCGTTCTCTGCGCGGCAACGTCGGCACGCGTCTTGGTAAACTGGATAATGGCGATTACGACGCCATTATTCTGGCCGTCGCCGGTCTGAAACGTCTGAAACTTGACGATCGCATTCGACAGGCGATGCCGCCTGAGCAATCATTACCGGCTGTCGGCCAGGGTGCCGTCGGCATCGAATGTCGCCTGGAAGATGACTACACGCGGACGCTGCTGGCTCCGCTTAACGATGCGCAAACGGCCACGCGCGTACTGGCGGAACGCGCCATGAACACGCGTCTGGAAGGCGGCTGTCAGGTACCCATTGGCAGCTATGCCGAGCTCAACAACGGTGAACTGTGGCTACGCGCGCTGGTTGGCGCGCCGGATGGTTCACAGATGGTGCGCGGCGAACGACGCGGCAAGCCTGAAGACGCTGAACGGCTGGGCGTTGAGCTCGCTGAAGAGCTGTTGAACAACGGTGCGCGCGAAATCCTCACCGCCGTCTACAACGGAGAGAAGCCCGAATGAGTATCCTGGTCACCCGCCCGTCTCCAAAAGGAGAAGAATTAGTGAGCCGTCTGCGCACACTGGGGCGAGTGGCCTGGAGCTTTCCGCTGATTGAAATCACCCCCGGTCGCGAACTTGCGGCACTCTCTCCTGCCCTGGACGCTTTGCGCCCCGACGATTTGCTCTTCGCGCTATCGCCGCACGCTGTGTCGTATGCGCACGCTCATCTGCAACAGCAGGGCCAGCATTGGCCGCAGCAAGCGGCTTGTTTCGCCATTGGGCGCAGCACAGCGCTGGCGTTGCATCAGGTGAGCGGTCGCCAGGTACGGTATCCTTTGGATCGGGAAATCAGTGAAGTCTTGCTACAATTACCTGAATTACAAAATATTACGGGTAAGAAAGCGCTCATCTTACGCGGCAATGGCGGGCGTGAACTGTTAGGCGAAACGCTGGCCGCACGCGGCGCTGAAGTCACATTCTGTGAATGTTATCAACGCAGCGCTGTCCATTATGATGGCGCGGCAGAAGCCATGCGCTGGCAAAAACGTGAGGTGTCGACTCTCGTCGTCACCAGCGGGGAAATGTTACATCAACTTTGGGCACTCATTCCGCAATGGTATCGCGAGCACTGGCTGCTGCGCTGCCGTTTGTTGGTTGTCAGTGAGCGTCTTGCACAACTGGCCCGGGAGCTGGGCTGGCAGGAAATTCAGGTTGCCGATAGCGCTGACAACGATGCGCTGCTGCGCGCACTACAATAACTTCAAAACTGGAAGCCATAATGACGGATCAAAAAGAAAACTCCGCCGTGGTTGAAGAGACCAGGGAGGCCGTGGAGACCACGCCACAGCCAGAAGCACAAAAATCCACGGACGCCGAAAAGAAATCCGGCGGCGCGAAAACCAGCCTGGTGCTGAGCGGCGTGGCGATCGCGATTGCGCTGGCGGCAGGCGTGGGGCTGTATGGCTGGGGAAAACAGCAGGCCGTAAATCAAACCACCGCTAACGACACGCTGGCGAATCAACTGGTTACGCTACAAAAAGCGCAGGACGATCAGAAAACACAATTCGATGCCCTGCTGAAACAACAGGCCGCACAGCTTGCCGAGACGCAGAATCAACGCGATGCGCTGGCGAAACAGCTCGATGAAGTGCAGCAAAAAGTGGCGGCCATTTCCGGTACCGATGCCAAAACCTGGCTGCTGGCACAGTCCGACTTCCTCGTGAAGCTGGCAGGCCGCAAGTTGTGGAGCGATCAGGATGTCACCACCGCCGCCGCGCTGTTGAAAAGCGCCGACGCCAGTCTGGCCGACATGAATGACCCGAGCCTGATTAGCGCCCGTCGCGCCATCACTGAAGATATCGCAAGCCTGGGCGCGGTTTCTCAGGTGGACTACGATGGCATCATCCTGAAAGTAAATCAGTTGGCGAATCAGGTGGATAACCTGCGTCTGGCAGATAACAACACCGATGATTCCCCAATGGATGCCGATAGCGATGAGCTCTCCAGTTCTATTGGCGAGTGGCGCGTGAATCTGCAAAAAAGCTGGCAGAACTTTATGGACAGCTTTATCACCATTCGTCGCCGCGATGAAACCGCCGTTCCGCTGTTAGCACCGAATCAGGATATCTATCTGCGTGAGAATATTCGCTCGCGCTTGCTGGTTGCCGCACAGGCTGTACCGCGTCATCAGGAAGAGACTTACAAACAGGCGCTGGATAACGTGTCGACGTGGGTTCGCGCCTACTACGACACCGACGATGCCACTACCAAAAGCTTCCTTGATGACGTTGATAAACTGAGCCAGCAGAGCATCACCATGAACGTGCCGGAAACGCTGCAAAGCCAGCCGATTCTGGAAAAGCTGATGCAGACGCGCGTGCGTAATCTGATGGCGCAGCCCGCTGCGGCCGCCCCGGCTGAAACGCCCGCGACCGCCCCTGCCGCGCCTCAAGGAGAGTAATTATGTTGAAAGTTTTATTACTCTTCGCACTGCTGATCGCCGGGATCGTCGTCGGCCCGATGATCGCCGGGCACCAGGGTTACGTGCTGATCCAAACGGATAACTACAACGTCGAAACCAGCGTCACCGGGTTAGTGATCATCATGATCCTTATCATGGTGGTGCTGTTTGCCCTCGAATGGGTGCTGCGTCGCATCTTCCGCACCGGTGCGCATACGCGCGGCTGGTTCGTGGGCCGCAAACGCCGCCGCGCGCGTAAGCAAACGGAACAGGCGCTGCTCAAACTGGCAGAAGGCGATTACCAGCAGGTTGAGAAGCTGATGGCGAAAAATGCCGATCACGCCGAACAGCCGGTGGTGAACTATCTGTTGGCCGCCGAAGCCGCCCAACAGCGCGGTGATGAGGCACGCGCCAATCAGCATCTGCAACGCGCAGAAGAGAATGCCGGCAATGATTTGATTCCGGTTGAAATCACCCGCGTGCGTTTACAGCTTGCGCGCAATGAAGATCACGCGGCACGCCACGGCGTCGATAAGCTGCTGGAAATTACGCCGCGTCATCCGGAAGTGCTACGTCTTGCCGAGCAGGCTTACATCCGCACCGGCGCATGGAGCTCCCTGCTGGATATCATCCCTTCCATGGCGAAAGCCAACGTGGGTGATGAAGCCCATCGTGCCGCGCTGGAGCAACAGGCGTGGATTGGCCTGATGGATAAAGCCCGTGCCGACGAAGGAAGCGAAGGGTTACGCAACTGGTGGAAAAACCAGAGCCGTAAAACGCGCCACGAAGTGCCGCTTCAGGTAGCCATGGCGGAGCACTTAATTGAGTGTGACGACCATGACACGGCGCAGCTAATCATCATCGACGGGCTGAAACGCCAGTATGACGATCGTCTGGTGTTGTTGATCCCGCGTCTGCGCACCAATAATCCGGAACAACTGGAAAAAATGCTGCGCCAGCAGATTAAGAGCGTTGGCGATCGTCCACTGCTCTGGAGCACGCTGGGCCAATCGCTGATGAAACACGGCGAGTGGCAGGAAGCGAGCATCGCTTTCCGCGCCGCGCTTAAACAGCGCCCCGATGCCTTCGACTATGCCTGGCTTGCCGACACCCTCGACCGTCTGAAAAGGCCGGAAGAGGCTGCGGCGATGCGCCGCGATGGATTGATGCTTACCTTGCAAAATAATCCACCGCAATAATCACTGCTTCAGGGGGCCAATCGGCCCCCTTTTTTAGCCATAAAAAAACGCCTGCTCACAGGAGCAGGCGTTAAAACAGGTCTTTATGACAACAATGGGTGCTTCACTCAACGTTATGTCCATGGTGTCTGATGAGGCCTGAGCGACATCTGTCATCGGACGATAAGCACCGTAAACGGCTCTGCGTCATTCCTGAGTTTATGAGGCCAGAAGGCGAGCATAAGAGATGGAATGAGCATCTACGGCGCGCATTATTGCACATACTTTGACACAAAATCATCCCCTTTCTGAAGGAATGGGATTTTTCTGTACAAAAATTGTATTTCTTTTCTACCCCAATAAAATAAAATGATATTTATTTTATAAATTCATTTTGAGAATAAATAATAAACGCCCATTCATTAAAAATATAATTATGGGTATATTTAATAATTGAATTCATATGAAATATAAATAAATCATTCGCAAAAAATTAAAAACCGCAATAATAATCAAAGAGATGCAATTTCATTATCTTACAAATCATACGTCTGGAGAGTAGGATGATGAAGCGCATGATCTTTTATCTCTACAGAAATTTATATTTATGCGCCTCACTGCGAAATTACTCCTTCATGTGGAAGATATGAAAACGGAGCATTAATAATGGACTTTTCTTTTTCACCAAAATTGCTTGTTGTCGCGATGGCTGCAGCCCTTCCTGTCCTGGCCTACGCTGCGGATACACCAGCTTCCGCCACCGCGCGTAAAGGCTTTGCGGGATACGATCATCCTAACCAGTACCTGGTTACCCCGGCAACCAAAATTGCCGATAACATGATGCCGGTTATGCAGCATCCGGCGCAGGACAAACAAACTCAGCAGAAACTGGCTGAATTGCAGAAAAAAACTGGTAAGAAACCGAACGTGGTGATTTTCCTGCTGGATGATGTCGGCTGGATGGACGTCGGCTTTAACGGCGGCGGTGTGGCGGTGGGCAACCCAACGCCAGATATTGACGCCGTCGCCAGCCAGGGGTTAATTCTCACTTCTGCCTATTCGCAGCCAAGTTCTTCTCCAACCCGCGCCACTATTCTGACCGGGCAGTATTCCGTTCACCATGGCATTCTGATGCCACCGATGTATGGCATGCCTGGCGGGCTGGAAGGGCTCACCACGCTACCGCAACTGTTGCACGATCAGGGCTACGTGACGCAGGCCATCGGTAAATGGCACATGGGCGAAAATGAAGGCTCGCAGCCGCAGAATGTCGGCTTTGACGATTTCCGCGGCTTTAATTCGGTATCGGATATGTACACCGAGTGGCGTGACGTGAACGTTAACCCGGAAGTGGCGCTCAGCCCGGCACGTTCGGAATACATCAAAAAACTGCCGTTCAGCAAGGATGATGTTCACGCCGTACGCGGTGGCAAGCAGGAAGCCGTTGCCGATATCACGCCTAAGTATATGGAAGATCTCGATCAGCGCTGGATGAAATACGGCGTCGACTTTATCAATAAGATGGCGAAGAGCGATAAACCATTCTTCCTCTACTACGGTACGCGCGGTTGCCACTTCGATAACTACCCGAATGCGAAATACGCGGGCAGTTCTCCGGCGCGCACCTCCTACAGTGATTGCATGGTTGAGATGAATGATATCTTCGCCAATCTGTATAAAACGCTGGAAAAAACTGGCCAGCTCGAGAATACGCTGATTGTTTTCACCTCCGATAACGGCCCGGAAGCGGAAGTGCCGCCGCATGGTCGTACGCCGTTCCGCGGCTCTAAAGGATCAACCTGGGAAGGCGGCGTGCGCGTACCAACGTTTGTTTACTGGAAAGGAATGATTCAACCGCGTAAATCTGATGGCATTGTCGATCTCGCCGACCTGTTCCCGACCACGCTGGATCTGGCCGGGCATCCGGGCGCGGAAGTGGCGAAACTGGTACCGAAGACCACCTTTATCGATGGCGTAGACCAGACCTCGTTCTTCGTAGGCGACAATGGTCAGTCTAATCGTAAGGCCGAGCACTATTTCCTGAATGGTCAGTTGGCGGCGGTTCGTATGGATGAGTTCAAGTACCATATGGTCATCCAACAGCCGTATGCCTTTACACAAAGCGGTTATCAGGGCGGTTTCACCGGCGCCGTGATGCCAACCGCCGGCTCCATGGTCTTTAACCTCTACACCGATCCACAGGAGTCTGATTCTATCGGGGTGCGTCATATCCCGATGGGTGTGCCGCTGCAAACAGAAGCGCATGCCTACATGGAAATTCTGAAGAAGTACCCGCCTAAAGTGCAGATCAAACTGTAACGCATGGACACAAGCCCGCCGATCATCAGCGGGCTTTTTTATTTTTGCGGAAAAATCAGATGCGCCTTCATGATATCGCTGGCCGGGCGGCCGCTGGCGATCAGGTCGCGCATCGCTTTCAGATAGGGTGGTAAATGGCGGAAGTAGTGACGGAATCCCTCGCAGAGATAGTTTATATCGCCGTCATTTCCGGGCATAAAGCGATGCCTGGGACACCCCCCCCAGCACGCTTTTAATACATCGCACTGCTTGCAGGCCAATGGCAGGCGCGCATATTTATCCTGCCCAAACTGCTGCTGAGCGGGAACATCAATCATATCTGCAAAGGTGTGGTGATGAAGATTGCCGAGATGATATTTCGGGTAAACGTAGTGATCGCAAGCGTAAACATCGCCGTTATGCTCCACCACCACCGAGCGTCCGCAGGTGGGCTGATGATGACAAACCGCGCCTGGCGCGCCGACAAAGTTAGCGAATGCCCATTCAATGTTCATTACAAAGACAGTGCCAACATCGCGCTGGATCCAGCGTTCGAACACCGCCGTCAGGAATTCACCGTACGCTCTCGGAAGGACTGACCATTCCGTGACCCCCTCTGCCGCGCTTTCGCTTCCGGGCCCATGCAAAGAAAGGCCTGCTTTGGCTTCCCACGTTCCGGCTTGTCGCTCAACCACCGGAATAAACTGGATAAACTGCACCCCGGCCTCGCAGAGAAAATCATACACTTTTCGCGGTTCCAGCGCGCTTTGCCGGTTTACGCAGGCCAGCACGTTGTAGTCGACGCCGTGCTTTTGGAGTAACGCCAGTGCGCGCATCACCAGCTTGTGCGTCGGCTTTCCGCCTTTAGTCAGGCGATATGCATTGTGAATATCTGCCGGGCCATCCAGCGACAGGCCGATTAAAAAGTGATGTTGCCGGAAAAAGGTACACCACTCATCATCCAGCAGCACGCCGTTGGTTTGAAAACTGTTACTGATGCGCCGACCCGCGCCATATTTCGCCTGTAATGCCACTGCACGCCGGTAAAAGTCTAGCCCCAGCAACGTCGGCTCACCTCCTTGCCAGGTAAACGCCACCTCAGCCTGCCCTTCAACGGCAGCAATATAGTTTTTGATGTAAGCATCCAGCGTCGCATCGTTCATCCGCGAGCACGTACCAGCGTCGGAATAAAGCGCCTGCTTTTCCAGGTAGAAACAGTAAGTACAGTTGAGGTTGCATTCGGATCCGCTGGGTTTCGCCATCGCATGAAACGCACGGATTGGGATCTGGTGTGACATCGTCGCCATCCTTAAGCATCAGAATCCGCCATCATAGTGATATGCAGATTTGCGAAAGGGGCGTTTTTTGCGAATGGTGGGAAATTCAGAAATGTGCGCGATGCACAGAAAACAAAAAACCCCGCCGAAGCGGGGTTCAAAATTGGTCGGCGAGAGAGGATTCGAACCTCCGACCCACTGGTCCCAAACCAGTTGCGCTACCAAGCTGCGCTACTCGCCGAAATACTGCTTTTTGAATTTTTAGTTCAATCTTTAAAGTCGTGGTGCGAGGGGGGGGACTTGAACCCCCACGTCCGTAAGAACACTAACACCTGAAGCTAGCGCGTCTACCAATTCCGCCACCTTCGCATTGTCACAACTTTTAAATAATGGGGTGGCTAATGGGATTCGAACCCACGACAACTGGAATCACAATCCAGGGCTCTACCAACTGAGCTATAGCCACCACTGCAAATCTTTTACGCGGTTATCAAAACCACCGCAGCTCCAGCACCGGGTAAATGGTGCGCCCGACAGGATTCGAACCTGAGACCTCTGCCTCCGGAGGGCAGCGCTCTATCCAGCTGAGCTACGGGCGCTTAGCGCCGTTGCGGGGTCGGATAATACGGACTTCCCACCCCGCTGTCTAGTGCCTTTTTAAAGAAAATTATCGTTTGCTCAGGGTTTGTGCGTTTTGTCGCTTATTTCTCCACTTTTTGCAGATCCACACCCCGATTCAGGCCAAAAACTTTATAAACCAGGGTAACGGCCACTAAAAAGAGGATCCCGACAAACAGCGACATGCGTGTATCTTCGTTAATTCCCATGCCGATCAGCACACAAACCAGGAACGCCATCGTTAAATAGTTGGCCCACGGGAAGAGCAGCGAGCGGAACGGATGGCTGGCAATCGCTTCTTTGTGCGCGCGACGGAAGCGAATCTGGCTAATCAGAATCACAAACCACGGTACCATGCCCGGCAGAACGCTGGCGCTATATACATAAACAAACACGCGCTGCGGGTTTGGAATGATGTAGTTGAGGCAGGAGCCAATCAGCAGAATCACAATAGAGAGCGCAACCCCCGCCGCCGGAACACCGCTGCGCGACACTTTCGCCATCGCCGCCGGAAGCTGACGGTTCTTCGCCAGCGCGTAAAGCATACGGCCACAGCTGTACATCCCGCTGTTACAGCCGGAAAGTGCCGCCGTCAGTACCACAAAGTTAATAATCCCCGCCGCGGCCGTAATACCAATTTTGGCGAAAGTCAGGACAAACGGGCTGCCGTTAGTGCCGATTTCATTCCACGGGAAGATGGTGACAATGACAAAGATCGCACCGACATAGAAAATCAGGATACGCCACAGCACCTTGCCTACCGCGCTGCGCAAGGTGACCTGCGGGTTTTTCGCTTCACCTGCGGTCATGCCGATTAATTCAACGCCCTGATAGGAGGCGACCACGATACAGAGCGCCGTCAGGAAGCCTTTCCAGCCACCCGCAAAGAAGCCGCCGTGTGCCGTGAGGTTTTCAAAACCAATCGAGTGGCCGCCGTTACCGAAGCCGAAGAAGATCACGCCAAGGCCAATCACAATCATCACTATGATAGTGGTGACTTTAATCATCGCGAACCAGAATTCAATTTCACCGTACAGGCGCACCGCCGCCAGGTTCGCCAGCGCCACCAGCCCGACGGCAATCAACGCCGGTATCCACTGCGCCATCTCCGGGAACCAGAACTGTACATAGACACCAATGGCGGTAATTTCCGAGATCCCCACCGCCATCCACATAAACCAGTAGGACCACGCGGTGAGATAGCCAAAGAACGGGCTCATATAGCGGTGCGCGTAAACGGCGAACGACCCGGTGACCGGCTCGATAAACAGCATTTCGCCCATTGAACGCATAATGAAGAAGACAAATACCCCAGCCAAAATGTAGGCCAGCAGTACTGACGGACCTGCCCACTTAAGCGTACTTGCAGCACCCATGAACAAGCCGACACCAATGGTGCCGCCAAGGGCGATTAATTCAATGTGACGGGCTTCCAGACCGCGCTGGAGCTCCGGTTTTTTCTCTGCCATAAATCCTCTTGTGTTTGCATGATTTCCGGTCATTGCCGGTTATTTTTATGTGTAAAACGCATAACGCTTACAGGTAGGGGGATATCAAAAAACAGACGGATTTTCCATCAAGGGTGCGAATGGTTTAACAATTTTTGATAAATGGCAAACAAAGTATTAAATATGCGAATGAATCGCGCAAATATTGCGCAATCATTCACATTTTCAGGAAAGGATTACAGCTGATTGGTGTAGTGCCAGCGCAGATAGCGCAACAGGCGGAGCTGGCGGGTAATGCGGCTCGGCTGTGAAAGCAGACGGAAAAGCCACTCCAGCCCCAGATTCTGCCAGAACTTCGGCGCGCGCTTCACGTGGCCGGTAAAGACATCGTAGGTGCCACCCACGCCCATATAGAGCGCATCCGGATAGATTTCACGGCAGTCACGCATCAGGATCTCCTGCTTAGGCGAGCCCATAGCGACGGTGACAATTTTCGCCCCGCTGTCGCGAATGCGCTCAAACAGCGCCTGCCGTTGTTCCGGTTTAAAATAGCCGTCCTGCGTGCCGACCAGATTCACATTCCACTGCTGACGGAGCTTCGCTTCCGTTTGGGCCATCACTTCCGGTTTCCCCCCCACCAGAAAGACTGGCGTACCCTCTCTGCCCGCCCGTTCCATTAAGGCTTCCCAGAGATCGGCTCCGGCCACGCGCGAGACGTCCGCCTGCGGGTATTTTTTGCGTACCGAGCGTACCACGCTGATGCCATCGGCGTACTTATATTCCGCCGCGTTAATAAGCGTGCGGACGTCGGCGTTATCTTCCGCCGTCAGCATTTTCTCGGCGTTAATCGCCACCAGCGTGCCGCTTTTGAGCTGCCCATCGGCATAAAGAAAGTCCAGCGCATGCTGCATGTTGCGCCAGCCGACAAGCTTCAGACCGCGCAGCTCGTAGGTTGGCGCGGTATGTGAATCAGTCATGAGTATCCTTTTCAAACATGCTTAAGCGGTTTAAATCGCTGGTGAACCAGCCCCGCGCTTTCAAACAGCCAGTACAACAGTTTTGCCACCAGTAAACAGAGGCCGAAAACAACCAGGAAAAAGACCACGCGCGAAACAAATGAATCCAGCCCTTCCCTCGCCAGCACGATCATATTGAAGATAGCGCCAAAACAGAAACTGTGCAGAATGGCCGCTTTATAGCGGTTGGTCTCTTCATTACCCAGCATGTAGAGCCAGTCGAACCACTTAATGATAAGCCCCACCACCACCGCGCCCAGTGGGATAAACCACACGCCGCCCATCACCACCAGCGAACCAATCAGCGTCGGGGAAATCGCCAGCCCGGAGTGGTTATTCAGCACTTCCCAGGTGAAGTAGTTAGCGGTATTGAGCACGATGCCAGGACGATCAGGCCACAGCCAGGTTGGGATGAAAACATAGAAGTCGCGCGCAATCGGCGCCAGCCCCTGGAAATCAATTTTGTCGTAGTTCTGCAACAGCAGCGCCAGGTTTTCCCACGGCGAGAAGGTATCACGCGTCAGATAAAGGAACGTGTAGAACGCTTCGTCGCCACTCACGCTCATTCCATAGCGCTTCAGTGCCAGCCAGAACATGCCGACAATCCCCATCACACCTGCCGCCGCCAGCATCCACAACGAGATCCAGCCGCGAATAATGCCGATAAACAGGAAGATGGCGAAGGCGATAATAATGTTGGCGCGCGTGCCGCCGACAATGGCGTAGGTCAGTAAACCAAATGCCACGGTGCTGAGCAGGAAGAAGATCCACGCTTTCCAGCCAGGACGCAGGAAGTACACCACCAGCATCGCCGGAATAAAGAAGTAGAAGAAACGCTTCAGTGCTACGCCGGACACTTCGCTGGAGAAAATCTGGCTGTACGAGCGCAGCTTAAACAGCAGGAAGCCGTTATGCATAAAGAAGATGCCAACCGTCAGTAGCGCCAGCCCCATCAGCAGGATCCACGTCAGGTTAGTCTCTACCCGGTTCATGGTGAACAGCGGCCTGCGCGGTACGCCGGACGACGCCGGACGCAGGCGCGTTTTATAACTCACGTAGTACACGGCGTAGAAACAGACCGAGGCCAGCAGCGTTTGCAGCAGAACTTCCGGCGGCGCAACGCCCACGTCGAAGCGGAACACCAGCGTACAGGTGAGCGGGAAGCCGAAGAAGAACGTGAGTAGAAACAGCAACGAGAAGAATACGTTGAAGTTAAAACGCACCCGACGAAACTCAAACCAGGTGAGCGTGCCGATAAACAGCGATGACAGCAGCCACACCACAAACAGGCCAGTGAATTGCATTTCCGTCATATCGGCTCTCCGGCGGCTAAACGCAGGGCACGATGCCAGGGCCCCAGATAGTTCGGGCGGAAGAAAGTAATCGCGCTTTTATCCACCAGCGCCAGTTGACGCTGGGCCTCACGCACAACCGCTTCATCCAGCGCGTCTTCCGTAAACAGAACCGGGATGTGCTGCTCAGTCATATCCTGCCAGAAGGGATTCTGCCGATTGAGCACGCAGGGTACGCCCGCCTGAATCAACAGACACAGCGTGCCAATGCCCTGCTGGCGGGCAAAAATAAAATAGCCCAGGTCGCAGCGGCGTAATAACGCCAGATAGTCGTCAAATTCCAGCTTTTCGCTGAGAATTTGCAGATTCTCTTCGCTAAACAGCGCCAGCCCGGCGGCACGCACCTCATTAATGTACGCGTCGTTATTGGCCGGATAGCCCATCGGCACAATTACCGTGACCGTGTCGCCAAACTGCTGATGTACCGCTTTTAACGCGGCGATATGCTCGTTACTGCGATCGCCGGAGTTCCCTACCAGAATGGTGAGTTTCCCGCTACGCGGCGCGCCCGGTGCCAGCGTATTTAACGCCGGATCCATGCGTGTCGGGAAGTAAAGCAGTTCACCGTGTACGCGAGGGTGTATACGAGCAAAATAGCTGAGATCGCCGCGCGTGGCGAATACACATCCCACCCGCGCCTGTGCCATGCGGCGCAGCGGATAGAACAGACGGAACTTCAGCCCCTGAGAGACTTCGTAGAGATCCGCCCCCCAAATGTGCCAGTTAAACTGCGCAGGTTTGATACCGCCACTCAGCAGCGCCAGCCACAGGCCCGTATTGAACTGGCCGTGGAAAAAGAAATGCTGCGCGCGTGATGCCTTCGCCCGCGCGACCACCGCTTTTGCCAGCGTCGCTTTATCGGGGTAGCACTCGATGGCCAGGGCGGTGTATGTCGCCACCAGGCTGTCGTCACGACTCACCACCATAAACTGGCGCGCATGTTCGCTGGTGCCTGCCAGTTCTTCAGAAAAGAAGCGGAGTACGGTCTGGTTGTGGTGAGGGATATCCGATCCCAGAACATGTATCAGTGCTGTCATAGCCGTTTACGCCAGATTAAAAACGCGCCGCAACAAAGGGCGAAATAAACAATGTAGGTTGCCATATAGGCTTGTGCCGCGCCCAGCGCGCCATGCGCCGGTATCAGCCAGTGTGAAAACGCAGTAAGCAGCGTAAACTGGCTGATTTCCGCAAGGATATACAGGCGCAGCGACGCTTTGGCAATCACCAGATAACCAAAAACGTAAGCGCCGACTTTCAGCACATCGCCCACCAACTGCCACGCAAACAGGTCGCGCATAGCGGCAAACTTCGCGGAGAAGAGCAGCCAGATAGCGAAATCGCGCAATATCCAAACGGTAAAACTCGCCGCCGCGACGGCGGGTAAGACAAACTTAAGGGATCGGAGGATTTCACGGGTAATCTCCGATTTTCCTGTCAATCGCGATAACGTAGGCAGCAAATAGACGCTAAAAGACGCGGTAATAAATTGCAGGTAAGCATCGGATATACTGCTTACCCCCTGCCAAATCCCCACTTCATCCCAGCTGTAATGCGCCGCCATCAGGTTTCGCATCATCACATACGCCACGGGAAGCGTAACCGAGGTGATGAGCGCCATCAGGGTGAATTTGCCTAATTGACCGGCAAGCCACATGTCCCACCGCGGCTTCAGGTATCCCCACGGAATGGTGCCGCGACGCGTCAACATGACCGCCGCCGGGATAACGATCAGCGCCGGAACCAGCGCCAGGCCGAGCAGCGCGCCCTGATATCCACCAAAGCGATAACAGGCGTAATAGGCAACAACACCAATAAAACTCCCGGCAATCAGGGAGAGCGCATTGCCCGCCGCATCGCGAAAGCCTTTCATCAATGCCAGCAGCAGGTTTGCCCACGCGATGCCCATCTGTACCAGCGCAACCAGACGCACCAGCCCCTGATATTCCGTATGACCAAACAGCGCCTGGCTGACAGGTGCTGCAGCCAGCAGGAAAACGAGAGCGAGTAGCGTGGAGAACCCCAACACCATCGCCGACGAGGTACCGACCACTTTACGCAGTTGTGTCGGGTCGTCATGATGCTCGGCAACAAATTTAGTAACGCCGTTAAAAATCCCCGCGCCCGCCAGCACGCCTAATACGGTGACCAGCTGACGGAAGTTACCCGCCTGCCCCACGCCCGACGGCCCGAATGAGACCGCCAGCAGTTTGACCACCAGCAGGCCAACACCAATTTTTACCAGCGTGGACGCGGCGGTCCACACGGAAGCTTTAGCCAGTGACATATCAGGCGAAGTAGTTCAGCAGCGTATTGATCACCGTGCGCTGATTGACCGCCGCCAGATTGTAGAACAGCGGCAGACGGAGCAAACGCTCGCTTTCCTGGGTGGTGAAGCGATCTTCCCCATGGAATTCGCCAAACTTCTCACCTGCCGGACAGGTATGCAGCGGAATGTAGTGGAAGACCGCCAGAATTTCGGCTTCTTTCAGGAAAGCGATAAGCTTGCTGCGATCGTCATTATCACGCAGCTTGATATAGAACATATGCGCGTTGTGGCCACAGTTTTCCGGCACCGACGGCAGTTCAATACGCCCGGATTTCGCCAGCGGTTGCAACGCGTCATAGTAGGTTTGCCATAGCGCCAGGCGCTGTTGGTTAATACGTTCCGCCGCTTCCAGCTGTGCCCACAAATAGGCCGCCTGGAGATCGGACATCAGGTAGCTCGAGCCGATATCACGCCAGGTGTATTTGTCTACCAGGCCGCGGAAAAACTGGCTGCGGTTGGTGCCTTTCTCGCGGATGATCTCCGCACGTTCCACCAGCGCTTTATCGTTGATTAACGTCGCGCCGCCTTCTCCGCCTGCGGTGTAGTTTTTGGTTTCATGGAAGCTAAAGCAGCCAATATGACCGATAGATCCCAGCGCGCGGCCTTTATAGATCGACATCACGCCCTGTGCAGCGTCTTCAACGACAAACAGATTATGCTTTTTGGCGATGGCCATAATGGTGTCCATTTCACAGGCCACGCCTGCGTAATGCACCGGCACAATCGCGCGGGTTTTATCGGTGATTGCTGCTTCGATCAGCGTTTCATCGATATTCATGGTGTCTTTACGCACATCCACGAAGACAATTTTGGCTCCGCGCAGGACAAACGCGTTGGCGGTAGAAACGAAGGTGTAGCTGGGCATGATCACTTCATCACCCGGCTGGATATCCAGCAGCAGCGCCGCCATCTCCAGGGATGCGGTGCAGGACGGCGTCAGCAGCACTTTCGCGCTGCCAAAATGCTGCTCCATCCACTGCTGGCAGCGGCGGGTAAAACCCCCATCGCCGCACAGTTTGCCGCTGCCCATCGCGGATTGCATATAGTCGAGTTCGGTTCCCACCACCGGCGGGGCGTTAAATGGAATCATGGTGTCACCTGTATAACCAGTATGCGGTGCTGACAATATTCGCCCCGCTTTGAATGTAGCGTTTCAGTGCTGCGGTATTGCCGATTTGCGTCGCAACCCGCAGCGTCGACAGGCCGCGCGTCTGCGCCCAGTATAGTGCTGCCTGCATTAATTCTGCGCCCGCGCCGCGCCCGGCCAGCAGGCCAATACGCGCCTCACTGGCGTTCAATTCACGTAGCGAAACAAATGCACGGATCGTGCCGTCATCGTGGCGGAAAACCAGACATTGATCGTCGAAGGTGCCTTTTACCGCGTTTTCAATCCACTGCGCGTAAAACCGCCCGCTGGCGTCGATGGCATACCACGGCGCGCGAAAACGGCTTTGCGAGAATGCCTGTGCGGCAAGCTGTCGCAGTTGCGGAATATCGTCAACCGTCGCCACCCCGGCAGATGAATGGGCAACGGCTTTAACCGTCAGTGCCAAATCGACCTCGCCTTCCACCAATTGAAAACCCAGCTGTTGTAATGCATCCAGCCGATCTGTCTGATGAGCGGCGATTTTAGCCTGCACGCGCGACCAGCCGTTGAGTGCTTCCGGCGTCAACGGTTCGGCCTGTTCGTCAAAACAAACCTTCGCGCTGTTGATGCCGAAGAACTGGTTTTCCCAGTTCAGCGGCTCAATATTGGCGCGGACGGGCATAGAAACGCCCTCTAAAGAGGGCCAGAATTCGTTTCAACGCCACACCCCTTTCGCATCGACGATAAACGACTGAGTGACATTCCTGGCGGCGATGGCTTTAAATTCATTGTGATCGACCAGCATGACGATCACGTCTGCCTGAGCCAGCGCATCGTCGGTAGAAACCAGCGTACATAACCCGTCGAGTTTTTTCGGCAAATGATGAATATTCGGTTCAACGACCAGCGTTTCACCGGCGTGCCATTGGGCAATCAGTTCAGCGATTTCCATGGCCGGGCTTTCACGCAGGTCATCAATATTCGGCTTGAATGCCAGGCCAAAACAGGCAATTTTCAGTTCGCTGGCACGTTTGTTGGTCGCCGCCAGGCAATCCGCCACGTTGGCTTTAACCTGATCAATCACCCAGAACGGTTTGTGATCGTTCACTTCACGAGCGGTGCGAATCAAGCGCGCCTGCTGCGGGTTCTGCGCCACGATAAACCACGGATCTACAGCGATGCAGTGACCGCCCACACCAGGGCCCGGTTGGAGGATGTTTACGCGCGGGTGACGATTCGCCAGACGAATCAGTTCCCAGACGTTGATCCCCTGATCGGCGCAAATCAGCGACAATTCGTTAGCAAAGGCGATGTTTACGTCGCGGAAGCTGTTTTCCGTCAACTTGCACATTTCTGCCGTGCGAGCGTTAGTGACTACACATTCGCCTTCAAGAAAAATGTTATACAACTCGCTGGCGCGCGCGGAGCACACCGGCGTCATACCACCAATCACGCGGTCATTTTTTATAAGCTCAACCATCACCTGCCCTGGCAATACGCGCTCCGGGCAATACGCGATATTGATATCCGCTTTTTCGCCTGCCTGCTGCGGGAAGGTGAGGTCCGGGCGAAGATCGGCCAGCCATGCGGCCATTTGCTCCGTCGCGCCTACCGGCGAGGTCGACTCAAGTATCACCAGCGCGCCTTTTTTCAGCACTGGCGCAATCGACTTCGCCGCCGCTTCAACAAAGATCATATCCGGTTCATGATCGCCTTTAAACGGCGTCGGTACCGCAATCAGGTAGGCATCGGCTTCAACTGGCGTGGTGGTCGCACGCAGATGTCCCGCGCTTACCGCTGTCTTCACAACGCTGTCGAGGTCTGGCTCAACGATATGAATTTCGCCACGGTTAATTGTATCAACCGCGTGCTGGTTGATATCCACACCGACGACCTCTTTTTGCCGGGATGCAAAGGCCGCCGCAGTAGGGAGGCCAATATAGCCAAGACCAATTACCGAGATGGTTGAGAAACTCATAGCGTTACCTGATTATTTTTAAGGGCTGATAAGATACGTTCGCATGCCTGGCCGTCACCATACGGGTTATGTGCCCGGCTCATCGCCTGATATTCGTTTTCATCGTGCAACAGGCGCGACACTTCGTCGACAATCCGGCGGCTGTCGGTGCCCACCAGACGTACCGTCCCCGCGTCAATCGCTTCCGGGCGCTCGGTGGCGTCACGCATCACCAGCACCGGTTTGCCCAGTGATGGTGCTTCCTCCTGAATTCCACCGGAATCGGTGAGAATCAACCAGGCGTGATTCATCAACCAGACGAAAGGCAGATAATCCTGCGGCTCAATCAGAATGACGTTTTTCACATGCCCCAGGATGCGATTCACCGGCTCGCTAACGTTCGGGTTGAGATGCACTGGGTAGACAATTTGCACATCCGGATGGGTGGCCGCGATTTCAGCCAGCGCGTGGCAAATATGTTCAAACCCGCGGCCAAAACTTTCGCGGCGGTGACCGGTAACCAGAATCATCTTTTTACCGTTCGCTAAGAAAGGATAGCGCCGGGAGAGTTCATTACGCAGCGTTTCGTTGTTCAGCACGCGATCGCGCACCCAAAACAGCGCATCGATAACCGTATTACCGGTGACAAAAATACGCGTGTCGGCAATGTTCTCTTTCAGCAGATTCTGGCGCGACGTTTCCGTCGGCGCGAAGTGATACATGGCCAGATGCCCGGTCAAAGTACGGTTGGCTTCTTCTGGCCACGGGGAGTAGAGGTTACCCGTACGCAACCCGGCTTCTACGTGACCGACTGGGATACGTTGATAAAACGCGGCCAGACTCGCGGCTGCGGTGGTGGTGGTGTCGCCGTGCACCAGCACGACGTCCGGTTTGAATGATTCCAGAACCGGCTTTAATCCTTCAAGGATTCGACAGGTAATTTCCGTCAGCCCCTGACCCGGACTCATAATGTTGAGGTCGTAATCAGGGACAATAGAGAAAAGATTTAGCACCTGATCGAGCATCTCTCGATGCTGTGCGGTGACACAGACCTTGGCCTCAAAATGAGGATCTCTTGCCAGCGCATGAACCAGAGGCGCCATCTTGATCGCCTCCGGACGCGTACCAAATACACACAATACTTTCACATCGTTTCTCTTCGAGTAGATGAGACAGATCTATCGCCCTGATTCAGGGCGATGTCATTACAACACGCGACGACGTGTTAATGCGATACCCGCACCCACCAACGCGCCGACAATTCCCCACATTACCATCAGGAATGCGCGACGAGGGCTGGTACGTTTAACGGGTTCTTCTGGTGTGCGCAGATAACGATATGTCTGAAAGCGCGGGTCGAGTGTTGGCCCAACATTGAGCGTGTTGAGCATAGCGCGACCCTGATCGTACTCCAGATCGTAGGTCGGCCCGCTGGCCTGAAGGTTTTCCAGACGCGCCTGTAACATCGGGCGGCCCAGCATAAACAGTTCGGAATCCGGCAGCTCCTCGGCGGGAACGTCGGTTTCGCTGCGGGAAATATTGTGTTGCTCCGCGACTTTCAGTGCAGACTCGACACTGTGAATGCGGCGATTAAAGATGGTCTGCGCCACTTCTTCCTGACGTTTCACCTGCGCTTTCATCTGAATAGTCCGCGCCGCCCAGGCACCTTTAAGCTCATCGTTAAGATGGCCCGCCGCACGCTGGCTGGCGAATGCGACATACTGGCGCAAGAGGTTGTTGGCGTCCGGCGCGGTTTCCGCCGTCAGCTTCACGCTGTCGCTGACACTTTTAAGCACGTCACCCGGCATAAACTGAATGTCGTTGATAAGCTCATCAAGCAATGCCGCATCGGCGCGAGAATTCCCTACCATACGCTGCTTGTAATAATCGGTCTGCGACCAGAAATCGCGGCGCGTATCCCAGGAGGCGAGTTGCATAATGAACTCTTTGTACGCCTCATCCATTACTGAAGGCTGGATAGTGCCCGCCGGGCTCGCCTTCGCATCCAGATTACGCAGGAATTGCTGTTGGGAGTAGTAGCCACCCAGCATGTTTACCGTGGGACGATCGGTAATCGCCGTCGCGCTCCACTCCTGGCGGGCAAAAAAGGTATAAATCAGGACGATGACGGCAAAGAGAACCGCAAAGCCAATAATCCAACGTTTTCCCGACCATAACGCGCGAAACAGACCGCGAATATCCAGTTCATTCTCAGCACTCTGCGATTGTGCTTTCGGTAATGGTTGTGTCATTACATCCCCAGTATTACTTGGTTAAGTTTTGTGTATTGCCATTGCTACGGCGCATGCGACGTTTCACGCGCTTGATAAAACGCGCCACTTTCCACGCTCTCTTGATGCAGTAACCATACAGGAAAAAGGCTGCCAAAAATAATAGCAGCATGGCCCATTCCGGAATGAAGTGAGTATACTCCGCTGCCACACCAATCGTGGCGAGTAGCGCGGCGGCAAGCGTTATTAGGACAAATGCCTGACGTGAAGTAAACCCTGCGCGCATGATTAAGTGATGTATATGCTGCCTGTCCGCTGAGAAAGGACTCATTCCCTTACGTAAACGTCGGTACATAATGGCAACCATATCCATCAATGGAATAGCGATAATCCATAATGCAGTAACCGGGCTAATCGGGTGACGCTGGCCCTGAGTGGTTTCTAAAAGGATCCAGATGACGGTAAAGCCAATCAGCGTACTGCCCGCATCGCCCATAAAAACTTTGTATCGGCGGCCAAGCAGGCCCAGATTAAGCATAATGTAGGGAAGAATGCTGGCGATCATGGCAAAACACCACATGGCCAGGCTCGTCTGCCCATCGAACCAAAGAATAAAGCCAATCGCAGCAAAGGAGACGCAAGACAATCCCCCCAACAAACCATCTATACCATCTACCATATTGAAGGCGTTGATGGCGGCCCAGACCGCGAACAGCGTCAGGAAATAGCCGAAAGGACCCAGTACAAGTTCCCATTCGCCGAAGATGTACCCAAGACTGCTCAGGTAAAGTTTACCCACAGAAATCATTACGATAGCTATGACAGCCTGGACCACGGCGCGTATTTTTACGCTGATATCAAAGCGATCGTCCAGCGCTCCAACGAGGACAAGAACACCCGCGCACAGCAGATAGAGATTTACATGGGGAATGTAGCCATCCGAGAGAGCAAAGGTAAAATTGATTCCTGCGAACACAGAAATCCCGCCGACAAGAGGGATCAGCCCCTGATGCCGTTTACGGAAGTTGGGCCTATCCACCAACCCAATTTTTATTGCCACTTTTCGTGCAAGAAAAATAAAAATGGTTGTGAATAAGAAGATACTGATTAACTCAGATAAAGCAGTGAGTAAATTCAAAGTGTATGCGCTCTCAGCATATATCATTTCCTTAAAGTATAATGCGTTACCTTGAGCCGTTGAAGTGACCTTTTAGAACATTACACTCATGTTTTCCGGTTTGATCTCCATCTAAAGCGCAGGTTAAACCTTTTCCTATGCTGTTTGACCTGATGATGTCTGAGATTTGCTGAAAAGAAAAACGCCACGCAAAGCGTGGCGTTTTTCTACTCAACGATGTTTACGAACGTTTCATCATGTCGAAGAAGTCGTCGTTGGTTTTGGTCATCGCCAGTTTATTGATGAGGAATTCCATCGCATCGATTTCGCCCATCGGGTGAATAATTTTGCGCAGGATCCACATTTTCTGCAGCTCTTCCTGAGTGGTGAGCAGCTCTTCTTTACGGGTACCGGAACGGTTGTAGTCGATTGCCGGGAAGACGCGTTTTTCAGCAATCTTACGAGAGAGGTGCAGTTCCATGTTGCCTGTACCTTTAAACTCTTCGTAGATAACTTCGTCCATTTTGGAACCGGTATCGATCAGCGCCGTGGCGATGATGGTCAGGCTGCCGCCCTCTTCCACGTTACGCGCGGCACCGAAGAAGCGTTTCGGGCGGTGCAGGGCATTGGCGTCCACACCACCGGTCAACACTTTACCGGAAGCCGGGACGACGGTGTTGTAGGCACGCGCCAGACGGGTGATGGAGTCGAGCAAAATGATAACGTCTTTCTTGTGCTCAACCAGGCGTTTCGCCTTCTCGATAACCATTTCCGCAACCTGAACGTGGCGAGATGCCGGTTCGTCAAAGGTAGAAGCGACAACTTCACCTTTCACCAGACGCTGCATCTCGGTCACTTCTTCCGGACGTTCGTCAATCAGCAGTACCATCAGTACGCAGTCCGGGTGATTGTAGGCGATGCTCTGCGCAATGTTCTGCAGCAGCATGGTTTTACCTGCTTTCGGCGGTGCCACAATCAGGCCACGCTGACCACGGCCAATTGGCGAAGCCAGATCCAGCACGCGTGCGGTTAAGTCTTCGGTAGAACCGTTACCACGTTCCATACGCAGACGAGAGTTTGCGTGCAGCGGGGTCAAGTTCTCGAACAGGATCTTGTTGCGCGAGTTTTCCGGCTTATCGTAGTTAACTTCGTTAACTTTCAACAGCGCAAAGTAACGCTCACCCTCTTTAGGAGGACGAATCTTACCAGAGATGGTATCACCTGTGCGGAGGTTGAAACGGCGGATTTGGCTGGGGGAAACGTAGATGTCATCAGGACCGGCGAGGTAGGAGCTGTCTGCAGAGCGGAGGAAACCAAATCCATCCTGCAATATCTCCAGTACGCCATCACCAAAGATATCTTCGCCACTCTTTGCGTGCTGCTTCAGGATGGCAAAAATAATGTCCTGCTTGCGCATACGGGCCTGGTTTTCCAGTCCCATATTTTCGCCGAGAGTGATCAGCTCAGAAACCGGCGTATTCTTTAATTCGGTAAGATTCATAATGGTGTGGGTTCTTAAACTCGGGGTAATTCTCGAACTTAATGTTGTGAATGGTATGGCAGGATCATCCATGCCTGTTTACGGCCATCGACTCATGTCTGTTCGCGGTCTGGTAACAAGAGCGTACGCAGAGCTGAAACGACAAGACGGAAAGAGTGACAAGCCAGGAATCTGTCAACTTCACGCGTTGTACCAACGGGAAGTATCGGGTCGAACAAGATTCAAACAAAGATATGTTTAAAACGAAGTCAAAGTTAACTTAGCACGACTGAAGCCGGGCGTCCAGAGTCCTATCTATTTTAGGACCACTGCACGCCCGTATAAGGATCTCTTACGCCAGGTTAGCGTCGAGGAACTCTTTCAGCTGACCTTTGGACAGTGCGCCCACTTTGGTTGCAGCCACTTCGCCGTTTTTGAACAGCAGCAGGGTCGGGATACCACGAATGCCATACTTCGGCGCAGTGCCCGGGTTCTGATCGATGTTCAGTTTAGCAACGGTCAGTTTACCCTGATACTCGTCAGCGATTTCATCCAGAATCGGGGCGATCATTTTGCACGGACCACACCACTCTGCCCAGAAATCGACGAGTGTCACCCCGTCAGCTTTGAGTACGTCCGTGTCAAAACTGTCGTCAGTCAGGTGAATAATTTTATCGCTCATATATAACTCCACAGGAATAAGCCTGATGTGTTGTGTAGCATTAATCAACGGCGTGTTGATTCTACTTTCGCCAACAAAGGTTGACGTTATTTCACCGGATACGCTTTCTTAATGCAATAGTAAGCTGATATTCTACCACACTATGAGCAAAACACATTTAACAGAACAGAAGTTTTCCGACTTCGCCCTGCACCCGAAGGTGATTGAAGCCCTTGAAACTAAAGGGTTTCATAATTGTACGCCCATTCAGGCTCTCGCACTCCCGCTGACGCTGGCGGGTCGTGACGTTGCCGGGCAGGCGCAAACCGGTACCGGGAAAACGATGGCGTTCCTGACGTCAACGTTTCATTATCTTCTTTCTCACCCGGCAATTGCTGACCGCCAGGTGAACCAACCGCGCGCGCTGATCATGGCGCCGACGCGTGAGCTCGCCGTGCAGATTCACGCCGATGCCGAGCCGCTGGCCCAGGCAACGGGTTTGAAACTGGGGCTGGCTTACGGCGGCGACGGCTACGATAAACAGCTGAAAGTGCTGGAAAGCGGCGTCGATATTCTTATCGGTACCACTGGCCGTCTGATCGATTACGCGAAGCAAAACCATATTAATCTCGCGGCAATTCAGGTTGTTGTGCTGGACGAAGCCGATCGCATGTACGATCTGGGCTTCATTAAAGATATCCGCTGGCTGTTCCGTCGTATGCCGCCGGCAAACCAGCGCCTGAACATGCTGTTCTCTGCCACCCTTTCTTACCGTGTTCGCGAACTGGCGTTCGAACAGATGAACAACGCCGAATACGTTGAAGTCGAGCCTGAGCAGAAAACGGGCCATCGTATTAAAGAAGAGCTCTTCTATCCGTCTAACGAAGAAAAAATGCGTTTACTGCAAACGCTGTTAGAAGAAGAGTGGCCAGATCGCACCATTATCTTCGCCAACACCAAGCACCGTTGCGAAGATATCTGGGGTAGCCTGGCGGCAGATGGCCATCGCGTAGGTCTGCTGACCGGCGACGTGGCGCAGAAAAAACGTCTGCGTATTCTCGAAGAATTTACCCGTGGCGACCTCGATATTCTGGTTGCGACTGACGTTGCCGCGCGCGGCCTGCATATTCCTGCCGTTACGCACGTCTTTAACTACGATCTTCCGGACGACTGTGAAGACTACGTTCACCGTATTGGCCGTACCGGCCGCGCGGGCGCACGCGGTCACTCTATCAGCCTCGCCTGTGAAGAGTACGCGCTGAATCTGCCGGCGATTGAGACCTATATCGGTCACTCCATTCCGGTTAGTAAGTACAATCCCGATGCGCTGTTAACCGATCTGCCGAAACCGTTACGTCTGACGCGTGTGCGTCAGGGCAATGGTCCACGCCGTTCTGGCGCGCCACGTAATCGTCGTCGTTCAGGTTAAAAGAATATGCCCAGTTCCACCTCGCTGTATGCAGCTATAGACCTTGGTTCCAATAGTTTCCATATGCTGGTTGTTCGTGAGGTGGCTGGAAGTATTCAGACGCTGACGCGCATCAAGCGCAAAGTCCGTCTGGCTGCGGGGTTAAGCGGCGATAATATCCTATCGGCAGAAGCGATGGAGCGCGGGTGGCAATGCCTGCGCCTGTTTGCCGAACGTTTACAGGATATTCCCCAACCGCAAATTCGTGTCGTCGCGACCGCAACACTTCGTCTGGCTGTGAATGCGCAAGATTTCCTCGATAAAGCGCAGGAGATTCTTGGCTGCCCGGTGCAGGTCATTCGCGGTGAAGAAGAAGCGCGCCTGATTTATCAGGGTGTTGCGCACACTACGGGCGGCGACGATCGTCGTCTGGTCGTGGATATCGGCGGTGCCAGTACCGAGCTGGTCACGGGCAAAGGGGCGCAAACTACCTCACTGTTCAGCCTGTCGATGGGCTGTGTCACCTGGCTGGAGCGTTTCTTTACCGATCGTAATCTGGCGCAGGAAAACTTCGACGAAGCGGAGAAAGCCGCGCGTGATGTGCTGCGTCCGGTCGCTGATGAGCTGCGCGCACATGGCTGGAAAGTCTGCGTCGGAGCATCCGGCACAGTTCAGGCGTTGCAGGAAATCATGATGGCGCAGGGGATGGACGAGCGCATTACGCTTGCCAAACTTCAGCAGTTAAAACAGCGCGCGATTCAGTGTGGACGTCTGGAAGAGCTGGAAATCGAAGGCCTGACGCTGGAACGCGCGTTAGTGTTCCCGAGCGGTCTGGCGATTTTGATCGCCATTTTCACTGAGCTGAATATCCAGTGCATGACGCTGGCCGGTGGCGCCCTGCGCGAAGGCCTGGTTTACGGTATGTTGCACCTGGCGGTTGACGAAGACATCCGCAGCCGCACGCTGCGCAATGTACAGCGCCGGTTTATTGTTGATACCGAACAGGCAGCACGCGTGTCACAACTGGCGTCTCACTTTGCCGATCAGGTTGAAAAACAGTGGGATATTGAGCCATTAAGCCGCGAACTGCTGCTAAGCGCGTGCCATCTTCATGAAATTGGTTTGAGCGTCGATTTCAAACAAGCGCCAGCACATGCGGCGTATCTTGTACGTAATCTTGATTTGCCAGGCTTTACGCCCGCGCAGAAAAAACTGCTGGCAACACTGCTGCTTAACCAAACTAACGCCATCGATCTCTCTTCACTGCATCAGCAAAATGCGGTGCCGCCACGCGTGGCCGAGCATCTGTGTCGCCTGCTACGGCTGGCGATTATCTTTGCCAACCGCCGCCGTGACGATCTTTTGCCGCAAATCACGATTACAGCCAACGAAGAGGCATTAACGTTGAAACTGCCTGAGGGCTGGCTGGCGCATCATCCACTGGGTAAAGAGATTGTTGATCAAGAATGTCAGTGGCAGAGTTATGTGCACTGGCCGTTGATCGTGCAGTAAAAAAGCGCATGTCGGATGGCGCTTCGCTTATCCGACCTTCAGAGAATTTTTGCTCTATCAGGCCGGGTAAGGCGAGGCCGCTCCCCGGCACTGTTTTATTGGCCGCGTTTTGCCGCCATCATCGCTTTCAGATTCGCCAGATGGCTCTGCCCTTTCTGCATTCGCTCTTCGGCGCTCACCACCTTCCGCTCCTGTTCCCACTGTAAATCATCCTGCGGAAGTTCCAGTAAAAAGCGGCTCGGCTCCGGGCGCACCAGTTCGCCATACTGCCGGCGCTCTTTGCACAGCGTAAAGATTAGCTCCTTCTGCGCACGGGTAATGCCGACGTAGGCCAGACGGCGCTCTTCATCGACATTATCTTCATCGATGCTGCTCTGGTGCGGCAATAACCCCTCTTCCATCCCCACCAGGAACACATACGGGAACTCCAGGCCTTTGGACGCGTGCAGCGTCATCAATTGCACCTGATCCAGCTCCTCCTCGCTTTCCCCCCGTTCCATCATATCGCGCAGGGTAAAGCGGGTGACCACCTGCGTCAGGGTCATCGGTTCGTCGATTTCACTGCCTTCGAGCATTTCCGTCATCCAGCCAAACAGCGTGTTGACGTTTTTCATCCGCATCTCGGCGGCTTTCGGGCTGGCGGAGGTTTCAAACAGCCAGGACTCGTAATCAATGCCATGAATCAGATCGCGCACTGCCGCAACGGGTTCACGTTCGGACAGACGCTGCACTTCGCTAAGCCAGTGGGTGAATCGGGTAAGAGATTCGTACCCACGCCCGGTGAGCGTTTGCGTCAGGCCCATATCAAAGCTGGCGGCAAACAGGCTTTTGTTGCGGGTCATCGCCCACTCACCCAGCTTTTGCATCGTCGCTGCGCCGATTTCACGCTTCGGCGTGTTGACGATACGCAGGAACGCGCTATCGTCGTCCGGGTTGGTCAGCACGCGCAGATATGCCAGCAGGTCTTTAATTTCCGGACGCGAGAAAAACGACGTGCCGCCGGAAATTTTGTAAGGGATGCGGTTCTGCATCAGGAATTTTTCGAACACTCGCGACTGATGGTTACCGCGATAAAGAATCGCGTAATCCTTATACTGCGTTTTGTTCACGAAGTGATGGGCGATCAGCTCACCGGTCACGCGCTCGGCTTCGTGTTCTTCATTGTTGGCGCTCAGCACCTTAAGTTCTTTCCCGTAGCCCAGCTCAGAAAAGAGGCGTTTTTCAAAAACGTGCGGGTTATTGGCAATCAGGATATTCGCCGCTTTCAGGATGCGCCCCGAGGAACGATAATTCTGCTCAAGCTTAATAACCTGAAGGGCCGGAAAATCCTGACTCAACAACACCAGGTTTTGCGGACGCGCGCCGCGCCAGGAGTAAATCGACTGATCATCATCACCCACTACAGTAAAACGCGCCCGTTGCCCCACCAGCAACTTCACCAGTTCATACTGGCTGGTGTTGGTGTCCTGATATTCATCCACCAGCAAGTAGCGAATCTTGTTCTGCCAGCGCTCGCGCACCTCTTCATTACGTTGCAGTAGCAGCGTCGGCAGCAAAATAAGGTCATCGAAGTCGAGGACATTGCACGCTTTCATGTGCGCATCGTACAGGCCATAGCAATGGGCAAAAATACGATCCCGCTCGCCTTTCGCGCTCGCCGCCGCTTGTGCAGGCGATTTCAGATCGTTTTTCCAGTTAGAGATCGTCGAGATCAGCTGTTGCAGCTGCACTTTATCGTCTTCGATCAGCCCCTCGGTCAGATCCTTGAGCAAGGCCACCTGATCCGTATCGTCAAAGAGAGAGAAGTTGGATTTCATCCCGAGAGCAGCATATTCGCGCTTGATGATATCCAGCCCCAAGGTATGGAAGGTCGAAATCATCAGGCCGCGTGCTTCTTTGCGCCCAAGCGTCTGCGCGACGCGCTCTTTCATCTCACGCGCCGCTTTATTGGTAAAGGTGACTGCGGCAATGTGTCGCGCCTGGTAACCACACTGGTGGATCAGATGGGCGATTTTATTGGTGATCACGCGAGTCTTACCGGAACCCGCGCCCGCCAGCACCAGGCAGGGGCCGGTAACGAATTCGACAGCGTGTTGTTGGCCGGGGTTTAGACGCATAGGAGTATTGCTCAATCTTCGAACGGGGGGAGGATTGTAGCAGAAAGTTGCGCAGAGATTTACCCGCCGAATGGTAAAGTGTTGAACAGTACAACACGATGAGAAACTCGCCATGGCAAAGAGCGCCGCAGCCCTGCATATTCTGGTCAAAACAGAAGAACTCGCCCTCGAGATCCTCGCCAAACTGGATCGTGGCGTCAGCTTCGACCATCTGGCAAAACGCTATTCGAGCTGCCCATCCGGGCACAATGGCGGCGATTTAGGGGAATTCAAACAAGGCATGATGGTAAAACCGTTCGATGATGCCGTCTTCAGTTGTCCATTGTTGAAACCTTACGGGCCGGTGAAAACCAAATTTGGCTATCACATCATCAAGGTGTTATATCGCCGATAACGCATGCTAAAATCGCCAGCCTTATTGACCCCTTTCGAAGGCGCATATCATGGCAAAAACAGCAGCAGCACTGCATATCCTGGTTAAAGATGAGAAAACCGCTCTGGATCTTCTGGAGCAGATTAAAAACGGCGCCGACTTTGGCAAGCTGGCGAAGAAGCACTCCATTTGCCCATCAGGCAAACGCGGTGGCGATTTAGGGGAATTCCGCCAGGGGCAGATGGTTCCGGCGTTCGATAAAGTGGTGTTCTCCTGCCCGGTGCTGGAGCCGACTGGCCCGCTGCACACCCAGTTCGGTTATCACATCATTAAGGTGTTGTATCGTAACTGAGGCCCCTCACCCCGGCCCTCTCCCACAGGGAGAGGGAGAAAACAACGCACATTCAAAACTTGCACAATCGGTCCCCTCTCCGTGTGGGAGAGGGTTAGGGTGAGGGCATCGGTACGCAGTTATCCCGCAACCGCAATACGTTTCATATCCGTCATATAGCCACGCAGTTTCTGCCCGACTTTCTCAATCGCATGGCTACGAATCGCTTCGTTCACATCACGCAGTTGTGCGTTATCAACGGCACCTTCGGCAATCGCTTTGCCCAGATCGCCCGGCTGGATTTCAGTCATGAACGATTTCAGCAGCGGCACACAAGCGTAAGAGAACAGGTAGTTACCGTATTCAGCGGTATCAGAGATAACCACGTTCATTTCGTACAGACGCTTACGGGCGATGGTGTTGGCAATCAGCGGCAGTTCGTGCAGTGATTCATAGTAAGCAGATTCTTCGATGATGCCGGAATCAACCATAGTTTCAAACGCCAGCTCAACGCCTGCTTTTACCATTGCGATCATCAGTACGCCTTTATCGAAGTACTCCTGCTCGCTGATTTTACCTTCATACTGCGGCGCAGTTTCGAACGCGGTTTTACCGGTCTCTTCACGCCAGGTCAGCAGTTTCTTATCATCGTTGGCCCAGTCTGCCATCATGCCGGAGGAGAATTCGCCGGAGATGATGTCATCCATATGCTTCTGGAACAGCGGTGCCATGATCTCTTTCAGTTGCTCTGACAGTGCGTAAGCACGCAGTTTCGCCGGGTTAGAGAGCCTGTCCATCATCAGGGTGATACCGCCCTGCTTCAGCGCTTCGGTGATGGTTTCCCAGCCGAACTGAATCAGTTTTTCGGCATAAGCCGGGTCGGTGCCTTCTTCCACCAGCTTGTCAAAGCACAGCAGAGAACCGGCCTGCAACATACCGCAGAGGATGGTTTGCTCGCCCATCAGGTCAGATTTCACTTCCGCAACGAATGAAGATTCCAGCACACCCGCACGGTGACCACCGGTTGCAGCAGCCCAGGCTTTAGCGATCGCCATGCCTTCGCCTTTCGGATCGTTTTCCGGGTGAACGGCGATCAGCGTCGGTACGCCGAACCCACGTTTGTACTCTTCACGTACTTCGGTGCCCGGGCATTTCGGCGCAACCATCACTACGGTGATGTCTTTACGGATCTGCTCACCCACTTCTACGATGTTGAAACCGTGAGAGTAACCCAGCGCCGCGCCATCTTTCATCAGCGGTTGAACAGAACGCACGACGTCGGAGTGCTGCTTGTCTGGCGTCAGGTTAACCACCAGATCCGCCTGCGGGATCAACTCTTCGTAAGTGCCCACTTTGAAACCGTTGTCGGTCGCTTTACGCCAGGACGCGCGCTTCTCAGCGATCGCTTCTTTACGCAGGGCATAAGAGATGTCCAGACCGGAATCACGCATGTTCAGGCCCTGGTTCAGACCCTGTGCGCCACAGCCGACGATGACTACTTTTTTACCCTGAAGGTAGCTCGCGCCGTCAGCGAATTCCTCGCGGCCCATAAAGCGACATTTGCCCAGCTGTGCCAGTTGCTGGCGCAGGTTCAGTGTATTGAAGTAGTTAGCCATGGTGATTCCTCGTGATGTTGTGCTTCTTATTGTTCGGTTCGCTGTTGAGCGAGAATGTCACCACATTACAACAGGAAATTTATTGCGGAAATTGATATATTCACAACGTCATGTTGCAATTTCTGCAACGTCAAAATCGAGGGTAACGCCTGTGGACTTACGCGATCTGAAAACCTTCCTGCATCTGGCCGAAAGCCGCCATTTTGGGCGCAGCGCACGGGCAATGCACGTCAGTCCGTCTACGCTTTCCCGGCAGATTCAGCGCCTGGAAGACGATCTCGGTCAGGCGCTTTTTGTGCGAGATAACCGTACGGTGACACTGACCGAAGCGGGGGAAGAGCTACGCGTTTTTGCCCAGCAAACCTTGTTGCAGTATCAGCAACTGCGCCACACTATTGACCAGCAGGGGCCGTCGCTCTCGGGCGAGTTACATATCTTCTGTTCGGTAACCGCCGCTTACAGCCATCTGCCACCGATTCTCGATCGCTTCCGCGCGGAACACCCTTCCGTAGAGATTAAACTCACCACCGGCGATGCGGCCGATGCAATGGAAAAGGTGGTCACGGGCGAAGCAGATCTGGCGATTGCCGGTAAACCGGAAACCTTGCCCGGCGCGGTGGCGTTTTCGATGCTGGAGAATCTGGCGGTAGTGTTGATCGCGCCTGCGCTGCCCTGTCCGGTGCGTAATCAGGTATCAGTCGAAAAGCCCGACTGGTCAACGGTGCCGTTTATCATGGCCGATCAAGGGCCGGTGCGCCGCCGCATTGAGTTGTGGTTTCGACGTAACAAAATCAGTAACCCGATGATTTACGCCACGGTCGGTGGGCATGAAGCAATGGTGTCGATGGTGGCGCTCGGCTGCGGCGTGGCGCTGCTGCCAGAAGTGGTGCTGGAAAACAGTCCGGAGCCGGTGCGCAACCGCGTAATGATTCTGGAGCGCAGCGATGAGAAAACACCGTTCGAGCTGGGCGTTTGCGTACAAAAAAAGCGGCTGCATGAGCCGCTGATTGAGGCGTTCTGGAAGAACTTGCCTGACTAACTGAGGAAAATGTAATGAAAACAAAAATATAGATAGTATCTCTGGTTTTAGCGGTAAGTTGCAGCGCACAAGCCAAACCGAAAGGAATCACCGTTCAGGATGTGAAGCATCTGGCCTTGAAGGAGTGTTTAACGTCTCATTACCGTGAACGTACGCCAGCTGAATCCTTTTCTGCTCCCGCTCATGACCGTTCATTTCTGCCTGAAAGGTATGCTTTAGATAATGCTGGCAAGTGGAATACTTTCCGGAAATTTGTCGCCAAAGAGACGAAGGGATTCGGCACCCTCACCCTTGCGCTATGTCCCGATAGCGCAAAGGATGCGAATAACATAATGGAGCAGTGTATGAGCTTTTATGAGTCGGAGAAGCTGGATAACTATGCCCGTAGTTTAGTCAAATGATTCTTCCGCGAGTTTATTATTGCCCACATCCCGGTTTTGGATAAGCGGGATCGTGGGCGGCAAGCATACCGCAGTATGGTGAATAAATTAAATCAACCGGAACAAGCAGGGTGTCAGCGACAAGAGAAAATGGTAAATCCAGCAATAAAGTAAGCGAAAGAGGCTTATCGAAATTAACACTCTCTGCATCGAACTGTGTGCCATGATAATAAGTGTAACGCTCCCCCGCCACCCTCGAGATAATACTACCGCAACCGCTAAGCAAAAAAGTTAGCATAAAAATAACTGATGCAAATTTCATCTCAACTTCCCTGATTAATAACACTTTGAGCATTTGACATTTATGCCGGGTTCACCAGCTTTAGCCTCTCCATGACAGCCTGAGAATTATTGCACCAACCAATAAGACGTCTATGCGAATTTGAAAAATGACCGGAAACGGACCTGACTTCCGGCCACCAACTCAATTAACCCGCCAAAAAGAACCTGAACGCCGGGTTATTGGTTTCGTCGTGGCAATCGTAGCCCAGCTCATTCAGCCGGGTTTCGAAATCCGGTTCATGATCGCCAAGCTCGAACGCTGCCAGTACACGCCCGTAGTCGGTGCCATGACTGCGATAGTGGAACAATGAGATATTCCAGTGCGTACCCAGCGTGTTGAGGAAGCGCAGCAGCGCACCCGGTGATTCCGGGAATTCGAAGCTGTAGAGGCGCTCCTGCAACGGATGCGATGGACGTCCGCCGACCATATAACGCACGTGCAGCTTCGCCATTTCATCATCGGAGAGATCGACCACGCTGTAACCGCCATCGTTGAGCATCTGCAAAATCTCTTTGCGCTCTTCGAGGCCGCGACTTAAACGCACGCCGACAAAAATGCAGGCGTTTTTCGCATCGGCAAAGCGGTAGTTGAACTCGGTGACTGAACGCCCGCCAAGCAACTGGCAGAATTTGAGGAAGCTGCCCTTCTCTTCCGGGATGGTCACCGCCAGCAATGCTTCACGCTGTTCGCCCAGCTCGCAGCGTTCCGAGACATAACGCAGGCCGTGGAAGTTCACGTTGGCACCGGAAAGAATATGCGCCAGTCGTTCACCATGGATGTTGTGCTGAGCGATGTACTTTTTCATTCCCGCCAGCGCCAGCGCACCGGAGGGTTCCGCCACTGCACGCACATCTTCGAACAGGTCTTTCATCGCCGCGCAGATGGCATCGCTATCAACGGTGATGATGTCGTCGAGATACTCCTGACACAGACGGAAGGTCTCATCGCCGATACGTTTTACCGCGACACCTTCAGCGAACAGCCCCACGCGAGGCAGGTCTACGGGATGCCCAGCATCCAACGCCGCTTTCAGGCAAGCGGAGTCTTCCGCTTCGACCGCGATAACTTTTATTTGCGGCATCAGTTGTTTGATCAGCACCGCGACACCCGCCGCCAGACCACCGCCGCCGACCGGCACAAATACGCGGTCGAGATGGGCGTCCTGCTGGAGCAATTCCAGCGCCAGCGTGCCCTGCCCGGCGATCACCATTGGATGATCGAACGGCGGCACCCAGGTGAAGCCCTGCTGCTGAGACAATTCAATCGCTTTGGCTTTCGCTTCATCGAAGTTCGCGCCATGGAGCAGCACTTCACCGCCGAAGCCGCGTACCGCATCCACTTTAATATCAGCGGTGGCGGTTGGCATGACGATGAGCGCCTTCACGCCTAGCCGCGCGGAGGAAAACGCGACGCCCTGCGCATGATTACCCGCAGAGGCGGTGATCACGCCGTGCGCTTTTTGTTCTTCCGTCAGCCCCGCCATCATCGCGTATGCACCGCGCAGCTTGAAGCTGTGCACCGGTTGGCGGTCTTCGCGCTTCACCAGAATGACGTTATCAAGACGCGACGACAGTTTTTCCATTTTCTGTAGCGGCGTGACCTGCGCCGCTTCGTAAACCGGCGCGCGTAGCACCGCTCTTAAATATTCGGCGCCTTCCGGGGCGCCGGACAGGGGTTGTGAGTCTGCCATCATTAACCCCCCAGTTTCGATTTATCGCGCACCGCGCCTTTATCGGCGCTGGTCGCCAGGCTGGCGTAAGCGCGCAGCGCAAAGGAGACCTGACGTTCACGGTTTTTCGGCGTCCAGGCTTTGTCGCCGCGAGCTTCCTGCGCTTCACGACGCGCCGCCAGTTCGGCATCGCTTACCTGCAACTGAATACCTCGGTTCGGAATGTCGATGGCAATCAGGTCGCCGTCTTCAATCAGGCCAATGCTGCCGCCGCTGGCCGCTTCCGGTGAGACGTGACCGATGGAAAGGCCAGAGGTGCCGCCGGAGAAGCGTCCATCGGTGATCAGCGCACAGGCTTTGCCGAGGCCCATCGATTTCAGGAAGCTGGTTGGGTAGAGCATTTCCTGCATCCCTGGGCCGCCTTTCGGACCTTCATAGCGGATCACTACAACATCTCCTGCGACAACTTTACCGCCAAGAATCGCTTCTACCGCGTCGTCCTGGCTTTCGTACACTTTCGCCGAGCCGGTGAATTTGAGGATGCTGTCATCCACGCCCGCCGTTTTCACGATGCAGCCATTTTCCGCGAAGTTACCGTAAAGCACCGCCAGGCCACCGTCTTTGCTGTAGGCGTGTTCCAGCGAGCGGATACAGCCGTTTGCGCGATCGTCGTCCAGCGTATCCCAGCGGCAATCCTGCGAGAATGCCTGGGTGGTACGAATGCCTGCAGGGCCGGCGCGGAACATATTTTTTACCGCGTCATCCTGGGTAACAACAATGTCATACTGTTCAAGGGTTTGCGGCAACGTCAGGCCCAGCACGTTTTTCACATCGCGATTCAATAAGTTAGCGCGATCGAGCTCACCCAGAATCCCCAGAACGCCACCTGCCCGGTGCACATCTTCCATATGGTATTTCTGGGTACTCGGTGCGACTTTACACAACTGCGGTACCTTGCGGGAAAGCTTATCGATATCACTCATAGTGAAGTCAATTTCCGCTTCCTGTGCTGCCGCCAGCAGGTGGAGAACGGTGTTGGTAGACCCGCCCATCGCGATATCCAGCGTCATGGCGTTTTCAAACGCTGCTTTGCTGGCAATATTGCGCGGCAGTGCGGATGCATCTTCCTGCTCGTAATAGCGTTTAGTCAGTTCAACAATGCGTTTACCGGCATTGAGAAACAGCTGCTTACGATCGGCGTGGGTTGCCAGCAGTGAGCCGTTGCCCGGCTGAGACAGGCCCAGCGCTTCGGTCAGGCAGTTCATGGAGTTGGCGGTGAACATCCCGGAACAAGAGCCGCAGGTTGGGCAGGCGGAACGTTCAACCTGATCGCTTTGGGAATCAGAAACTTTCGGATCTGCCCCCTGAATCATCGCATCAACCAGATCGAGTTTAATTATCTGATCGGAAAGCTTGGTTTTCCCGGCTTCCATCGGGCCGCCGGAAACAAAGATGACCGGGATGTTCAGGCGCAGGGAAGCCATCAGCATCCCTGGGGTGATTTTGTCGCAGTTGGAGATACAGACCATCGCATCGGCGCAGTGGGCGTTAACCATATATTCAACGGAGTCAGCGATCAGCTCGCGAGACGGCAGTGAATAAAGCATGCCCCCGTGGCCCATGGCGATACCGTCATCCACCGCAATGGTGTTGAACTCTTTGGCGACGCCGCCTGCCGCTTCAATCTGTTCAGCAACCAGTTTACCGAGATCGCGCAGGTGTACGTGGCCCGGCACGAACTGGGTAAACGAGTTTACAACCGCAATAATCGGCTTACCGAAATCGGCGTCTGTCATCCCGGTGGCGCGCCACAGTGCGCGGGCACCCGCCATATTACGGCCATGGGTGGTGGTAGCGGAACGATACTTAGGCATGCTTTATTTACTCCCAGTGTCTGTCTAATAAAAGGGACGGTGCGTGCCGTCCCCTTTCTTTGTTAGTTATTAACCTGATCCAACCAGCCCCATTTATCCTCGGTTTCACCGGTGAAGAGGCCAAAGAATGCTTGTTGAATACGTTTGGTAACCGGGCCACAGCGGCCTGCGCCTACCTGGATACCGTCGACGCTGCGTACAGGCGTGATTTCCGCTGCTGTACCAGACATGAATACTTCATCCGCCAGGTACAGAGATTCGCGCGACAGCACCTGCTCGCGAACTTCGATATCGAGATCTTTCGCCAGCTTGATAATGGCATCACGGGTGATACCCGGCAGCGCGGAAGAGGTGAACGGCGGCGTGAACAGGATGCCATCCTTCACTTCAAACAGGTTTTCGCCCGCGCCCTCAGAGATATAGCCATTTACGTCCAGCGCGATGCCTTCCTGATAACCGTGGCGACGCGCTTCGCTCCCCACCAACAGGGAAGAGAGATAGTTGCCACCCGCTTTCGCAGCGGTCGGGATGGTGTTCGGCGCAACGCGGTTCCAGGAAGAGACCATCGCATCAATACCCTGGTCCAACGCTTCTGCGCCCAGATATGCGCCCCACGGAAACGCGGCAATAATCACGTCAGTTTTGTAGCCATCCGGCGGGTTCACACCCATACCGACGTCGCCAACAAAGACCAGCGGACGAATATAAGCGCTGGTCAGATTGTTTTTGCGGATCACCGCGCGGCAGGCTTCCATTAATTCATCAACGCTCTGAGAGACCGGGAAGCGATAAATTTTGGCTGAGTCATGCAGACGCTGCATGTGTTCGCGATGGCGGAACACCACTGGCCCTTTGTGAGAGTCGTAGCAACGGATACCTTCGAAGACGGAAGTACCGTAGTGCAACGCATGGGACATCACGTGAACTTTCGCCTCACCCCATGGAACCATCTCACCATTGAACCAAATGTAATCAGCTTTTTTCGTCGTCATTTTTCTTCCTTTTGCGCTCAGGCGCTAATTTGTTGTGATGTTGTCTGGCACTGATGGACGGCGACAGAAGCAACGTCCACCAGTTTACTTAACTGGCTAAACAGTAATTCGACCGGGCGGGGACTGGCAACGGTCAATTCGATATTTATATTCTGTGCATCGGTGGCCGCTTCCATATTCATGGCGCAAATTTGAAAACCACGATGGCGAACCACACGTAACACACGTTCCAGCGTTTCCGGATTGAAGCGAGCCTGCACGGCGAGCTGATGTTGCATCATGATAATTTCTCCAGCATTTCTGCATTACTGGCACCGGGCGGTACCAATGGCCAGACGTTCTCAAGTTCGTCTATTGAGACATGAAGCAGGTACGGGCCTTCGCTTGCCAGCAGGGTGTCAAGTGCCGCTTCAACCTGGTCTTTACGGGTGATGTGCTGGCCAGGGATGCCAAAGGCACTGGCCAGCGTAAGAAAATCAGGGTTATCGGTAAGCGTGGTTTCGCTGTAGCGTTCCTGAAAGAACAACTGCTGCCACTGGCGAACCATGCCTAAACGCTGGTTATCCAGCAGAACAATTTTCAGCGGCAGCTGCTTACGCTTCACGGTGCCCAACTCTTGAACGTTCATCATGAAAGAACCATCGCCGGAGATGCAGATAACCGTGTCGCTCGGACGGGCAACCTGCGCGCCAACCGCAGCCGGCAGGCCGAAGCCCATGGTGCCTAAGCCGCTGGAAGTGATGAAGTTTTCCGGACGGGTGTAGGTCATGTGTTGTGCAGACCACATCTGGTGCTGACCCACATCGGTAGTGACAACGCTATCGGCAGGCTTGCGGTCAGAAAGCTGTTTGAGCAGCAACGGCGCATAGATAGCCTCGCCCGGGTGATCGTAACGCCAGGCGTGCTCGGCACGCAGTTCTGCAATGTGCTGACGCCACCCATCAATCGACAGAGATTGTTGCAACGCGGGCAGTAAGGCATTGAGGTCACCCTGCAGGGCAACGTGTGCCTGACGCAGTTTGTTCATTTCCGCCGGGTCGATATCCATGTGAATCACTTTGGCGTGCGGTGCGAAGGTGTTCAGCTTGCCAGTCACGCGATCATCAAAGCGCGCGCCAACGGCGATCAGCAGGTCACACTCCTGCACCGCCAGGTTCGCGGCTTTGGTGCCGTGCATCCCCAACATCCCGAGGTAATACGGATAATCGGCATCAACCGCGCCGAGGCCTTTCAGCGTGCAAGTCGCTGGCATCTGGGTAACGGCGATAAATTCGCGTAACGCGGGAACCGCCTGTGCCATCCCAACGCCGCCGCCTACATACAGCATCGGCTTGTGCGCCTGCGCCAGCATCTGGCGAGCGACATCAGCGTCGGCGTGTGGGAAGGCGTCTTCGCTGGCGACGGTGGAAAAGTGCGGTTCCAGATCGCCCTGCGCCACCTGAATATCTTTCGGAATATCAACCAGAACGGGGCCCGGACGGCCTGAGTTTGCCACCTGGAATGCTTCTGCCATCACGCGCGGCAGCTCTTCCAGCGACTGCACCAGGAAACTATGTTTGGTGCAGGAAAGTGATAAACCGAGAACGTCCACTTCCTGAAACGCATCCGTTCCGATGAACGGAGAAGCCACCTGGCCGGTGATCGCCACAACCGGAACAGAATCCAGCAGGGCATCAGCGAGGCCAGTTATCAGATTGGTGGCACCAGGGCCCGATGTCGCGATGCAGACGCCGGTTTTACCGGTGGCACGTGCATAACCAATTGCCGCCATCGCCGCGCCCTGCTCGTGTCGACACAAAAGGTGCTCCACGCCGCCGTCATACAATGCATCGTAAACCGGCATAATTGCGCCACCTGGATAACCGAAAACTGTCTCGACTCCTTGTGCCCGCAACGCATGTACTACCCATTGTGCCCCATTCATAGTTAGTTCCCCGCCGTAGATCGGGAGAAACAGGATTTTGTGCTACAACTCATAATCTGCTCCTCGCTATTGTTTTTATGTCATAAAAAAACCCCCGGACCTTTCGGTGCGGGGGTCTTAGTTCGTTAAGGCTTGATTTCTAAGCCTTTCCTCGTCCAAGTGCAGCCCCGCACGGTGGGATAATAATCACCACCACGCTAATCACGACCAGGCTAATCACTCGTAGAAGGGCTTTCATTTTTGTCTATTCTTGCATCTTGTTCGAAGGAATGCCTACAGAGTTACCACAGACGTTTAGAACAGCACAAGTTTTTTTTATTACTGTGATATGCATCATGCTGCGGATCTTGTGCAAGATAATTGTTTTATATGAAAAAAATATGAATTGAATTTTTTTCACCTGTTGAGCATTTTCAATCCTCTTGCGCCTGCGGGAATGGTCGGGCTGCGGGAAATGCGAGACGCATGCTGATTTTATTGAAATCTCTTGAAACAGTGGCGATATGTTTGAATCGTCGCCGTAAAAGTAAAAACTCGCTAGTTATTCATATAAAAAGGGCGCGCATAATGCCGCACATCAGGAGGCATTATGTCACTATCCGTTGTCTACACGCGCGCGGCGCTTGGCGTCACCGCCCCGCTCATTACCGTTGAAGTTCACATTAGTCAGGGGTTGCCAGGCCTCACCATGGTGGGCCTGCCGGAAACGACCGTAAAAGAAGCGCGCGACCGCGTTCGTAGCGCAATTATCAACAGCGGTTATGAGTATCCGGCTAAGAAAATCACGGTTAACCTGGCACCGGCCGATCTGCCGAAGGAAGGGGGGCGATATGATTTACCTATCGCTCTCGCGCTTCTGGCGGCCTCTGAGCAGCTCAATCCACAGAAGCTGGGTCAATACGAGTTTGTGGGCGAACTTGCGCTTACAGGTGCACTACGCGGCATTCCCGGCGCGATTTCAGCAGCAATTGAGGCGGATAAAGCCGGTCGGCAGATTGTGGTAGCCGAAGATGATGCTGCGCAGGTTGGCTTACTGGGTGGCAGTGAATGCTATATCGCCAGCCATTTGCAGGAGGTGTGCGCCTTTCTTGAAGGGAAACACGAACTACGCACGGCGCAACCTGATACAGCGCCAGTGCCTCTGCTCTGCGAGGACTTAAGTGACGTCATCGGCCAACACCAGGGAAAACGTGCGCTGGAGGTTACCGCTGCGGGTGGCCACAATCTTTTGCTCATTGGCCCACCGGGAACCGGTAAAACGATGCTCGCTTCTCGACTGCGCGGTCTGCTGCCTCCGCTTAACGATCAGGAGGCGCTGGAAACGGCGGCAATTATTAGTCTGGAGAATGCCAGCAACGTACAGAAGCAGTGGCGTCAACGCCCTTTTCGGGCTCCACATCACAGCGCATCGTTAACCGCCATGGTGGGTGGCGGATCTATTCCGGGGCCAGGCGAGATCTCACTGGCGCATAACGGTGTTCTGTTTCTCGATGAGCTTCCGGAGTTTGAACGGCGGGTACTGGATGCCCTGCGCGAACCTATTGAGTCGGGGCAGATTCATATTTCGCGAACAAGGGCGAAAATTACCTATCCGGCGCGCTTTCAATTGATTGCAGCTATGAATCCAAGCCCTACCGGGCATTATCAGGGAAATCACAATCGCTGTACGCCAGAGCAGACGCTGCGTTATCTGGGGCGTCTATCGGGTCCGTTTCTGGACCGTTTTGATCTTTCCCTTGAGATACCGTTGCCTCCACCAGGAATATTGAGTCAGGCGCGTCATGAGGAAGAAAACAGCCATTACGTGCAGGCGCGTGTAATCGAAGCCCAGGCGCGTCAGTATCATCGGCAGGGACAGCTTAACGCCAGGCTTGGTAGTAGTGATATTCGTCGTTTCTGTGTGCTGTGTGATGAAGATGCGCTATGGCTGGAGCAAACGCTCACCACGCTGGGGTTATCAATACGCGCCTGGCAGCGCTTATTGAAAGTATCGCGAACGATTGCCGATCTTGAAGGGGTAGACACTATTGCGCGTCATCATTTACAGGAAGCGCTGAGTTATCGGGGTATTGATCGGGTGTTGATTCATCTGCAAAAGCTGCTGCATTAAAAAAGGGGCCGAAGCCCCTTTCCTGTTAGTCGTCGCTTTCAGTGTAGTCTTCAGCGCCTTCCACCTGCGGCTTCCCACCAGACAGCGTGTGAAAACGTTTAGGACGTTTAATGCGCGTCACATATTTGTTCCATACGCGTTCAGCTTCGGTCGCTGGCTCACGCTCGCCACGGCACACCGCAACAAACTGCTTCTCTTCATCGGTAGCCGGTTCACGTTTACCGAGATCGAGTTCGTTAAAGGCATAGCCACAACGTTCAAGCAGTTGAGCCTCTTTGATGGTGAAATCACCATGACGAGAGAACCCGCGTGGATAATTTTTATTGTCGAAAAAACGATTAGTCGTCGTAAAGCTTTCCGCCATCCTACACGCTCCTAATTCTTTGGCCGAGCTATTTATGGCGCGGAGTATTAGTTACGCTTGACAGAGTGTAAAACAAAAGATTTAAATCATTACGACAAATAATTTTGCGGAGAAAGCTGTGGATACGGAATTGCTAAAAACTTTCCTCGAAGTGAGCAGAACTCGTCACTTCGGGCGCGCTGCGGAAGCCCTCTATTTGACGCAATCTGCGGTTAGTTTTCGCATCCGTCAGTTGGAAAATCAGTTGGGCGTCAATCTCTTCACCCGACATCGCAACAATATTCGTCTGACCGCCGCAGGCGAAAAACTTCTGCCCTATGCAGAAACGCTGATGAATACCTGGCAGGCGGCGCGAAAAGAGGTCGCCCATACCTCGCGGCACAATGAATTCTCAATCGGTGCCAGCGCGTCTCTGTGGGAATGCATGCTAAATAGCTGGCTCGGGAGACTCTATCAATCGTTTGATAATCTTCAATTTGAGGCACGCATTGCCCAGCGTCAGTCGCTGGTAAAACAACTTCATGAGCGGCAACTTGATCTGCTCATCACGACAGAAGCCCCCAAGATGGATGAATTTAGTAGCCAGTTATTGGGAAACTTCACACTCGCGCTTTTCTGTGCATCGCCCTTCAGTGAGAAAGCAGAGCTCAACTATTTGCGTTTGGAATGGGGCCCGGATTTTCAGCAACATGAAGCTGGCCTGATCGCGCACGATGACGTTCCGCTATTGACCACCAGTTCAGCTGATTTGGCAAGACAGCAACTGGAGCCGCTGAAAGGTTGCACGTGGTTACCTACCGCGTGGGCAAAAGAGAAAGGTGGGCTACATACGGTTGCGGATAGCGCGACGCTTTCTCGCCCGTTATACGCCATTTGGTTACAGAACAGCGATAAACAAGCGCAAATACGCGATATTCTGAAAAATAACGTTTTGATTTAGGTATGTTTTAAAGAAAGGAGTGGGATCGCGAGATGTCACTTCGCTGAGTTTCAGGCAAAAAAAATCCTTTGCATCAGCAAAGGATTATATATGGCAGGGGCGGAGAGACTCGAACTCGCGACACCCGGTTTTGGAGACCGGTGCTCTACCAACTGAGCTACGCCCCTAAAGTTTCTTATCATTAAGCCTGCTAATGAAGCAGGCTTAATTTTTTAATAAGTGGCGGAACGGACGGGACTCGAACCCGCGACCCCCTGCGTGACAGGCAGGTATTCTAACCGACTGAACTACCGCTCCACCGAATTTCTTTGTCACTACCCGGATTTTCATCCTGGTTTACTGCAATTTGATGCCTGGCAGTTCCCTACTCTCGCATGGGGAGACCCCACACTACCATCGGCGCTACG
>NZ_QBJC02000022.1:0-77440 GCF_003057695.2 Pseudocitrobacter sp. RIT415
AATTAAATATTATTCATGGTGTATATGTCCGACAATAACCCAACACTGACTCTGCCGATGCGCTATGCGGACTTCCCCACTCTGGTGGAAGCGTTGGACTATGCAGCCCTGAGTTGCGCCGGTATGTATTTCTACGATCGGCGCCTCCAGCTTGAGAGCACACTGGAATACCACCAGCTGCAACAACGCGCGAGAGCTGGCGCACGGCGATTGCTGTCGCTGAACATTGGTAAGGGCGAGCGCGTCGCGCTTATTGCCGAAACCAGCACCGGGTTCGTTGAAGCCTTTTTTGCTTGTCAGTACGCCGGTTTGGTTGCTGTTCCGCTCGCCATTCCAATGGGCGTAGGGCAACGTGACGCCTACACCACCAAACTTCAGGGTTTATTGGCCAGTTGTAAACCCGCCGCAATTATTAGCAGTGATGAATGGCTCTCACTTATTGATGTAGAAAATACAGATAACGCCACGCTTCATATTTTAAGCCATGCCGACTTTAATGCGCTGGCAGAAAAAGAGGGGGAACTCCCGCTGCCGTCTCCCGATGATATTGCTTACCTTCAATATACCTCTGGCAGCACCCGCTTCCCGCGCGGTGTTATTATTACGCACCGAGAGGTAATGGCGAATTTACGCGTCATTAGCCACGATGGGATAAAATTACGCGCAAGCGATCGTTGCGTTTCCTGGCTGCCTTTCTATCATGATATGGGGTTAGTCGGCTTTCTATTAACGCCGGTCGCGACGCAGCGCTCTGTCGATTATCTGCGCACGCAGGATTTTGCCATGCGCCCGCTCCAGTGGCTAAAGCTAATCAACCAAAACCGCTGCACGGTCTCGGTTGCGCCACCTTTCGGCTATGACCTGTGCCTGCGTCGCGTCAATGATCGCGATCTGGCCGAGCTCGATCTCTCCTGCTGGCGTGTGGCGGGCATTGGCGCAGAACCTATTCCTGCGCAGCAGTTAACCGAGTTCGGCGAACGCTTTCGTCAGGCGCAGTTTGACTCTTCCGCCTTTATGCCCTGCTATGGTCTGGCCGAAAATGCGCTGGCGGTGAGCTTCTCCGCTGAAGCCGCTGGGCTGCAAGTCAATGAAATCGACCGTGATATTCTTGAGCGCCAAGGCAAAGCCGTTGCGCCCACCGCCCAAACACGCGCCATTTCCACCTTCGCTAACTGCGGCAAGGCCCTTCCAGGGCATGCCATTGAAATCCGCAATGAACTGGGTATACCTCTGGCCGAGCGGGAAATCGGTCATATCTGTATTTCCGGGCCGAGCCTGATGAGCGGTTATTTCCAGGACATGGCTTCACAACAGGAAATTCAGTCAACCGGCTGGTTGGATACCGGCGATCTGGGTTATCTGCTGGATGGCGATCTTTACGTCACCGGGCGAATTAAAGATCTGATTATTATTCATGGTCGGAATATCTGGCCACAGGACATTGAATACGTCGCGGAAAAAGAGTTGGGCATTCATGCAGGCAACGCGATTGCGTTTGTCACCGCACAAGAGCGGATTGTCTTGCAGATTCAGTGCCGTATCAACTCAGAAGAGCAGCGCCAGCAAACGCTGCATGCGCTTATGGCACGCATTCAAAGTGAATTCGGCGTGATGGCGAATATCGAATTTGTTCCTCCGCACAGCATTCCGCGCACCTCGTCCGGTAAACCCGCGCGCGCTGAGGCTAAACGACGTTATCGAAGTCCGTTCGGCGAAACCATTGGCTCGCCGCAAACTCCGGTGGCAGGTTTAGTGCAATGACGCATACGGTCGCGGTAACGGGGGGAACGGGTTTTATTGGCAGGCATATTCTTGCCAGTCTGCTTTCCCGCGGCTTTACGGTTCGTGCCTTAACCCGCGTTCCGCGTAATGACTCAAGCCATCATCTCACCTGGATCCAGGGTTCACTGGAAGACAGGAACTCTCTCGCGGAACTGGTAAAAGGCGCGCGATACCTTGTTCATGGCGCAGGTCAGGTACGTGGGCACAATGAGGATGTTTTTACCCAGTGTAATGTGATGGGCAGTCTGCGTCTGCTGCAGGCCGCCAAAGAAGGCGGATGCTGCGAGCGATTTCTGTTTATCTCTTCCCTGGCCGCGCGGCATCCTCAACTCTCCTGGTACGCCAATTCGAAATATATGGCCGAACAGAAATTAGCGGCAATGTCCTCCGGGATCTCACTGGGCGTTTTCCGCCCCACAGCCGTTTACGGCTCGGGTGACAAAGAACTCAAACCGCTCTTCAACTGGCTGTTACGCGGGGTTCTTCCCCAGCTCAGCGCGGCGGACACAAAGCTCTCTTTTATTCATGCGATCGACCTGGCACAGGCCGTTACGCAGTGGTTATCCAGTGAAACCCCGCAGGCACATACCTACGAATTAGGCGACGGCACCGGGAGTTATAGCTGGAAGGATCTTCAGAACATCGGCGCCACTGCGCGTCAGGGGCCGGTCAGATTAATACCTGTTCCCCGGTATCTGCTGCAAATGATGGCGGATATCAACACGCGGCTCAGCCTGCTGACAGGAAAAGAACCGATGCTCACCCGGTCAAAAATATGCGAACTCACACATCCGGACTGGTCGGTAAACATCAAAAAGGCCGTCGACGATTTTAACTGGTCTCCAGGGATTAGCCTGACGCATGCGATACACAACAGGCTATTTTGATTATCTACATAACAGGTGTGGCAACATTTCTATGGTAAATCGTGAAAGAGTGATGGATTACATTCTCTCCTGCTTGCGGGAGATGATCGAAAATGGACGGGAAATTAAGCCTGACAGTGATCTCGTCAACGATCTGGGCCTGGAGTCGATAAAGGTGATGGATTTATTGATGGAGTTAGAAGACGAATTCGATATTTCCATTCCTATCAATATCTTGCTGGATGTCAGAACCCCTGTGCAATTGCGTGATGCTTTAATTCCCCTGCTGGAGAACCGCAATGAGTCTTTATGATAAGTTTTCACGTCTCGCCAGCGAGCGCGAGCAGTTTTCCACCTCCGGCATAACCCCCTTTGGCACCTGCATTGACGAAGTGTATTCCGCCACACAGGGGCGCATTGGCACACAACGGGTCATTCTGGCGGGAACCAACAACTATCTCGGCTTGACCTTCAATGCCGACGCCATCGCCCTGGGCCAGGCGGCGTTAGCCGCGCAGGGTACCGGCACTACCGGGTCGCGCATGGCGAACGGCAGCTACGGCCCGCACCTTGCGTTAGAGCAGGAACTGGCGCAATTCTTCGATCGTCCCTGCGCAATTGTCTTTTCTACCGGCTATACGGCTAATCTCGGCGTCATTAGCGCACTGGCAGACCACAACGCAGTGGTGCTGCTGGACGCCGACAGTCATGCCAGCATTTACGATGCCTGTACCCTGGGCGGCGCAGAGATTATTCGCTTCCGCCACAATGACGCGAAAGATCTCGAACGCCGAATGGTGCGTTTGGGCGAGCGTGCGCGTGACGCCATAATCATCGTCGAAGGCATTTACAGCATGCTCGGCGATGTGGCGCCGCTGGCAGAGATTGTCGACATTAAGCGCCGTCTGGGCGGCTTTTTGATCGTGGATGAAGCGCACTCTTTTGGCGTGATGGGGCTACATGGGCGGGGTCTGGCTGAAGCGGTCGGCGTTGAGCAGGATGTTGATATCATCGTCGGCACCTTCAGTAAAAGTCTCGCATCTATCGGCGGCTTCGCCGTCGGTGGTAAAGAGATGGAAGTGCTGCGCTATGGTAGCCGCCCCTATATTTTCACCGCCTCGCCATCGCCTTCCAGCATCGCCTCCGTGCGATCCTCTCTGCACACCATTGCCACCCAGCCCGCGCTGCGGCAAAAATTGTGGGATAACGCGCATCGTCTGTATGAAGGGTTGGAAAAACTGGGCTATCAGCTCGGTTCACATATCAGCCCGGTTGTGCCGGTGATTATCGGATCGAAAGAGGAAGGTCTGAAGATCTGGCGTGAACTCATTACAGCCGGCGTTTATGTGAACCTGATTTTACCACCCGCTGCACCAGCAGGAATCACTTTGCTGCGCTGTAGCATAAACGCTGCGCACAGCGATGAAGAGATCGATGCCATTATTCAGGCCTTCTCCGCGCTGAAGTCCTGAAACAAGTTCAGCCATGCGCATATCACGACGCATGGCTGACTCACTCACCGCGCCCGATCGTATCTCCGCACCAGGAGTATCGCCACTATCACGCAGGCCGTCGGCAACGCCAGCGCAGTTAACGGCGCATTGAGGGCGAACAATAATCCCAGATTAACCATAATTTGATAACTGATGTAGAGCAGCAGCCCCAGAATACCGCCCATGGCTAAGCGGCTGCCGAGCCCTGACGAGCGCGGCGTAACAAAGGCAAACGGAATCGCCAGTAAGATCATTGCCAACGTTAAAACTGGCCGCCCCAGCTTTTGCCAAAGCGCCAGTTGGTACTCCATGCTGGGCTGGTGTGTCTGCTTGAGATAGGCAATGTAATGATTAAGCTGACAAATGGAAAAGGTATTTCCCGGCAACGAGAGCACGTCCAGACCCATATGGGTGAAAAAGGCGTTCCACGGTAAACTTGCTTTGCTTTCAATCGTTTCCCTGCCCTCATGCCACTGTTTTTTACGCACGTCCTGAAGCACCCACTTATCGCCTTTCACAATGGTCGCTTTCCGGGCATAGATGTAGAACGCAAGTGAGAGGTCGTCGCGATAGTGAAAAATCTCCACCCCCATAGGCTGCCCCTGCTCGTTCAGTGATTTCACGGTCATAAACGTATTATCGCGACGAGCCCACAACACATTCCCGGTCATATCGATAGCGTTCCCGGCGGCCATCGACACATTTCTCATTTGCAGCGCCCGCTGCTGTAAAGGCGAGGCCACCCACTCATCAATCGCCCCCAGCGATACCGCCCATATCACGCCCGCGCACAGGGCCACCATTGCAATCCTGAAAACGGAAAAACCGGTACTGCGAATGGCCGTCAGCTCACTGCTTTTCGACATCAGCCCCAGCCCGACAATCCCGCCGAGCAGCGCGATGAAGGGCCCAAGATCGATAAGGCAGCGCGGGAGCGTCATCAACACCACCAGCATCGCCTGCGTCCAGTGATAGCCGCCAGGGCTGACATCATCCAGTTCGTTGATCAGATTAAAAGTACTGAACAACGGCAGCAGCAGTCCCGCCGCCGCTGCAAAACCGGTGAAGAGGTAACGCATCAGGTATCGGCTCAATAACGTCATCGGAAAAATGTCTGTCGCCAGGAGAAGTCGCGCGCCATCAGCACTAGCATGCCGAAAAGCATAAGAACCGGCACCAGCCAAACGCCGGGCGTCAGGGGTATCGCGCCGTTCGCCACCAGCGTTCGGCAAACATTGCCGCCGTAAAAAATCGCAACGAACATCAGTGTCAGCGGGATTAACGTGGCAAAGCGCCCTTGCCGGGGTTTTACGCGGCTTAATGGAATAGCCAACATCGCCATCAACAGTGCGGTGATGCCGCGGCTTTTTCGCCATTGTAGCTCCGCATGGTCAGCCGGATCGCTGGAAACCGACAGCGTCTCAGCCGGTTTGGCTTTACGTTTAATTTCCACCCGCTGCGTCAGCGGATTGAGGTGCAATTCAAGATTACGGTAAATTTGCTCGTTATCGTCGCTGCCCTCCTGGTCGAGCGTATAGGCCGTTCCGGCGTGTAGCATCACCGTTGGCGTCAGAGGGGAAGAGTCGATCACATCAATAGATTGCGCGCGGAACAGACTGGTTTTTCCGGCTGCCGAGGTGTAAATCAGCGCTTCATTCAAATGATTCGACTTAGGATGAATCATCTCGGCCATGATCATCCGGCCGTTATCATTGACGTTGAATTTTTTCGCCTGCAAATGGCGAACGTCCAGCTCCGACTGCGATTCCTGTTCTAACAGATAGATTTGCGCATACGCCCACGGTCTACCGTACACAGAGAGCAACATCACCAGAACACTCAGTGGGATAGCCAAAGCTATCACCGCCTTATACAGGCGCAGCGGGCTGGCGCCTGCGGCGGACATGGCGGTGATTTCCGAATCGGTATACAACTGACCCAGCGTCACGCCCACCGACACATACAGCGCGACGGGCAGAAGCATCTCCAGCGCAATCAGCACCTTATAGAAAACCACGCTTAATACCACTTCCAGCGCCAACGTGCCGTTAGCGGCTTCGGTGAGATAACGTTGTGCGCAGTAGCAGGTAAAAATGAAGATCAAAAAACCGACCATAATCAGCATCAGGCGACAGGTTCCCCCTATGATGTAGCGCTCAATCAGTTTCATGTTTAGCCGCAGACCTTTCTTTTTCAGAAATGAGCACCCATAGCAGCTTAATCACCTCGCTGACCTCTTTTTCCGTCAGGCCGCCGTCTTTGGCCCACACGATTTGCCCCTGATGGTTGAGGACAAAAATGGTGGAACTCTCTTGCGGAAGCTGCCAGCTATTGCGCCCCACGCCACCGCCGTCGATGACGAACTGCGCCCAGGCATATCGGCGCTTATTGTTCTCAATCTTCTCACGCACGAAATAGCCGGTGCCGAAGACGACATCATCGGTATTCACAATGGTGGTAGGCTGAAACACATCGCCAGGAAAGTGCGCTTTCTCGACGGCTTTAATCAGCAGTGAATTCTTCTTTTTCGCCGATTTCCGCCCTGCGATGTACTGCACTATGCGCACTTTCCCCACCAGTTGCGCGCTGTTCCAGGGGTGATAACCAATGCTATCGTCGTCATTTAGCTGCAGCTCGCCGCCGTCACTAATGGCGATTGGCGAAACGGCCTTACCCACGACAAAATTGTGCGCCGCCGCCAGGCCGGGAAGACTCAATAGTGTTATCAACAGCATAATGGCGCATGTGCCTCTCCATCGATTATCCATCATCGTATTGAGCGTCCTTTTACAGCGGAAAGCGCGCCAGAAGCAGTTCTAAGCGCTGGCGGATGTCCTCGTCCAGCGCCACGGGCGTCTCATAGGCCAGACGATTTTCCATGTCGTCGGCCACCATCTCATCATGCTTATCGCCCATCAGCCCGTTGATGGCGGCCAAAAAGCGGGAAACCTGACATGCTTCGCGGTTATCCGGGTCAATCGACCGCAGAGTGTCGTAAAACGAAACCTGCTGGCTGATGATTTTTCGCACGTCATGGAATTCGCGCCCAGTGAGCTTTGGTCGAGCGATGATTGTCTTTAGCGTCTGCATTTGCGATCGGCGACAGGCGACAAAATTGTCAACGCTCGCCAGCGTGCTATGGCGCAAGCGGTAGCGCACCAGCCCCCATACCGGCGAGCTCAAATACACCCGTAGCAGCCTGCCGTAAAAGCCAATGACATCCTTCTTTTGATTACGAAATCCATCCTGAAAGCGCCCAAGATAGACCGTCGTTTTGCCAAACAGGAAACCGGCCTGGTGTTTTTGCAGATACAGCCTTTGGGCGAAACGCAGATGCTTATAGCGCGCACGCATATATTTGTACTGCAGGCGTTCTGCTGCAGAGAGTTCAACACCGCTTGCCTGTTTCAACGTCAGATCGAGCAAATCCTGGCGCGTTACCCCCTCTTCCCAGAATTGCAGACACAACGCATAGTTGTCCTGAATGATTTCCGGCGTGCAGTGTAAATCAATCACCGGCGGCAGGCTGACCTGCGCATCCACGTAATCGTCCTCTTCTACCGCCGTAAACAGGCGCCGGGTCACTTCAGGTGCAAAACGTTTTTCCATCACTTTCCGCCCTCCGTCGATCCTTTAAAGACCAGTAAATGACGCTGAAAATAGGCCCGTAGCGTCGGCGCCAGCGAAAACAGGACGTCGAGACATTGACCAAAGAAATAAGCGAACGCCGCGCCCATCACGCCGAAAATATGCGATAGGGCGATCAGCAAAATCAGGTAACCTGCAGAGGCGAACGTTTGGGCGACGAGAAAAGCACGCTGTTTACCCGCCATGAGCAGCAGCGACTCCTGCGGGAAGCCCACCATCGAAATCACTATGGCCGCCAGCATGACCTGAATTAAGTCGTACGCTTCAAGGTATTTCACACCGAACACCAGCGAGATAAGCGGTTTGCCGACCACAATCACCAGCAGCGCGACCAGAATGCCAATCCCGCCGGCCAACAGCGCAGAACGAATGCCCAGCATCCACGGACGCTTTGTGCGTGGGTCAAGGCGCATCACTTCCGGGTAAAAACTTTTGCTCAGCAAGCTGGCAGGCGTACCCGCCGCATCAAAGAAAGTCATGGCAATTTTAAACAACCCCGCCGCCGCTGGCCCCAGCACTACGCCTACCAGCACGGTGCTGCATGAGTTGCGCGCCGCCCAGATGGAGTGCGCGATGTTGGTTGACCAAACGAACCCCCAGGCGCCAGGTATCCGTCGCGCGGATTCAAACAACCGGGGACGCAGTGCACCATGAATATGGCGGCGCCGCAGTTCGCGGGCGGCAAACCACCAGTACATTGTGCCGCCGACCAGATTCGAGGCGTACCAGGTGATCACAAATCCGGCGAAACCAAAATCACCGTAATACGCAATCACGCTACCCAACGCGCGCAGAAAAGGCTTTGTCGCCTGCTGAATAGCAATCAGATCAAATCGGTTGACCGCTCGCAAAATGCCGGTCGGCGTGGATGACGCCATCGAGGGAATCAACGTGCAATAAAGCATGGCTAACCAGAAGCTTTGCGCATCCAGCCCCATGGAATGAGAGAGAAATGGCAGCAGCGCCATGCCACCGACAATAGCAACAGCCCCGCTGGCGATATCCAGACCTAAGGAAAACGACACCACATCACGAAACTGCTGCGGGTTATTATTTTCCAGCGCGGGCGTGCCGTACTGAACCACCAATTGCCAGGTCTGAAACTTGATAAAATCGCTGATGGATTTGGCGTAAGACTGCACAACCACCAGCACGCCAAACATCGCCGGCGTCATGCCCTTACCGGCACAAGAGAGTGCCAGCAAACCCAGCAGAGCGCTCACCACATTACTGGAGCCTAAATACGCACTATTGCGAATAATGGTGCGGAACGCGCCATCAGAAAACCAATTTTTCATTGTAATAATAACAGTCCGTCAGGCTCTAATATTCAACAAAGAATTAAATACTTTGCATTCATAATTTAATAAAATGCTTTATTAGCAGCCGTTCATATTAATTCGCCACACGCTGGCGTTTTGAAATCGCAGCCACCTCAGAGGCTGCCGACAATGCTTTTTTCAGCACCTCGGCATAAGGTGCGCGCGCATCCAGCTCTATAATGCGTGAACCGTTGTAGTTAATTCTCGACATCACGTCGATTTTATCCCGCAGCTCTTCATAATCATGATCGGGCTTTCGCGAAAACGCTGTCTCGACATCAATCATCAGTCGAATAATTAAATCTGGTTGATAGCGCGCCATGTTCTGATATAGCAACGTCTCGCGCGCTGCCAGTCGCTGCTTTATTTTCCCCGTCGCGCGCTCAATGCCGATACCCGGCCCATCGTAATAAAAGCCGGAGATTTCTGCCTGGGGGAAGCGGTCGCTCACCACCAGCACGCCACGTTGCGTCAGTTGCTGAACCCTGCGTAACTTCACTCGCCGACGAAGCGAAAAGGCGAACATAATCAACGCGGCCCAAAGCGCTGGCGATCGGTTTTTCATGCTCTGCGTCTTCGACGACTTCGCGGCCAGTCGCCGCTCAAGCCAAACACCAATCAGCGGTAACTTTTTGATTTTGTCGCCATCTTCTCCTGAAAGCAGCCCCAGATACCGACGCTCAGTAACCCACTGCATTTGTAGCTGTTTCACCAGATCCGTGGTCAGGGTTGATTTACCGGTGCCATCGCAGCCCACCACCGCAATCAGACCAGAAATAGATTCGGTCTGAGGCACTGTGGCCGGGGTGAGGTTGGTTGTTTCCATGGTGTTTACTCTTGAATTCGTCACAATCAGATTGCGGCAATCAGGAAAGCGCGGATTGAATCGAACGTAATGATTCAGCGAGGACGGCATCCGCGGGCTGGCGTCCATCCAGCTCAAGAATGGGCGCATTGTTAAAATTGAGTGTAGGGATCACGGTAGTTTTCTCATGCAGCGCCGCCAGTGAATGATCGGGCTTGCGGCTGAAGGCCGTTTGCTCATCAATCGCGAGGCGAATCAATAACACAGGGATATAAGAAGCCATCCAGCGATATAATTTCAGTTCTTTTTTTCTGAGCAAACACACCCAGCCGTTACCGCCTTGCGTCTTTGCCAGTTGCGGGCCATCAAAACGAAAACCGGGCACTTCCACCTGCGGGTAGCGGTCGGTTATCAATACATAACCTTGCTGGCTTTTGCGCAGCATTTTGCGAAACTTCCAGCCCCGCCAGCAGGAGAGTAAAAAGATAACCAGCGCGCTAACGTTGCCCGGCGGTAAGGAAGGATAGTCATGAACCCTGGCGGCTTTGGCACGTAAATACCGGCCAAACGGCGCACCGATAATCGGCAGCTGCGTAATCCATTCGCCAATACGCCCGGAGGATTGCCCAAGATAAAGTAATTGCGTAGGCAGGTTTACGGCAAGCTTTTCAACCAGCGCCGAAGCCAGTGTTGATTTACCAGAACCATCACAACCGACAATGGCAATCACTCTGACAAAAGGTGGATTAACCTTTTGAATATTATATTGGCTCATGAAAAATCCATTATTAAAGAAATGATTGTATATTACTGGCATTGTGCTCAGAATATCTTTTCGGCATTGTCGTGACAATAATTAAATGTCAGCATGCGATAAACTATCGTCACGCTTAAATACATTTATCAAAACAATATTTAATATGGATATATTAAATAAGGAATTTATTTATGCAGTCAATAACACCGCCGGTTATTGCCGTTATTGGTAGTGACGGCTCCGGTAAATCCACTGTCTGTGAACGTCTGATTACCACCTTAAAAAAATATGGCCCTGCCGAACAGGTTCACCTGGGAAAACAAGCTGGCAACGTTGGTCGTGCCGTGGCCAAACTCCCCTTAATGGGTAAATCACTGCATAAAACCATAGAACGCAACCAGGTGAAAACGGCGAAAAAATTACCCGGCCCGCTTCCCGCGCTGGTAATTACCGCTTTTGTTGTACGCCGCCTGCTCCGTTTTCGCCATATGCTGGCATGCCATAAAAAAGGATTAATCGTGTTAACCGATCGCTACCCTCAGGCGCAGATCCCCGGCGCTTACGACGGTACCGTTTTTCCGCCCAATGTGACCGGTAGCCGTTTTGTTTCATGGCTGGCTGAATGTGAACGCAAGGCCTTCCACTGGATGGCCAGCCATAAACCGGATTTAGTCATTAAACTGAACGTTGATCTTGAGGTAGCCTGTGCGCGGAAACCCGATCATAAGCGAGAATCGCTGGCACGGAAGATAGCGATTACCCCGCAGCTCACATTTAACGGCGCCGAACGGGTTGATATCGATGCGAATAAACCACTGGATGAGGTGCTGAACGACGCGGAAAACGCGGTGATGCGCTTTATGGCGCGCCGGGGATATACGCTGTTGTCACAGGGCTGATTACCCTGTTAAGCCCGGTATATCACCGGGCTTAAGGGGTGTCACTCAGATAAGCTGCAGCGCAATCCAGTACAGCGCCCCGGATAAAAAGATGGCGGCTGGCAGCGTGAAGATCCACGCCATCAAAATACTGGTCACCGTTTTACGCTGTAAGCCGCCACCATCCACCAGCATGGTGCCTGCGACAGCGGAAGAGAGCACATGGGTGGTGGAAACGGGCATCCCGATGTAGCTCGCCAGGCCGATAGACATCGCCGCTGTAATTTGGGCGGACATCCCCTGGGCGTAGGTCATCCCTTTCTTGCCAATTTTCTCACCAATGGTCATCGCCACACGTTGCCAACCAATCATCGTGCCGATACCCAGCGCCAGCGCTACGGCCATGATTATCCAGACAGGCGCATACTCAATCGTACTCAGAATGTCGCTTCGCAGTTTTTTCAACATCTGCTGATCGTTAGGATTCACACCTTCTGACTTCGCCGCTTTTTCTGCGGTATCGGAGATGCAGAGCATAATGCGGCGTAACTGACTACGCTGACTCGCATCTAACGCACTGTAGTGAGTTATATTACCTGCGAGCAAAGTTTTCACACGATCGAAAGTCTCCATCGTATTCGCCGGATGGCAGTGAAACGCGCCAGATTGCCTATCAGCAGTCTGTGCAGTCGCCACCGGTTGCTCCGTTGTGGTGATGGCTTTCAACAGCGCCGGACGTTGCTCAAGGAACACCTCAAAGTTGTTGATGGCATCGCGGGTACGGGCAATTTCGTATCCTGATGCGTTCATGTTGACCACAAAACCGGCAGGCGCGATCCCGACGAGCACCAGCATCACCAGACCAATTCCTTTTTGACCATCGTTCGCACCGTGGGAAAACGCCACGCCCGCCGCCGAAACGATCAAGGAGGTTCGCGTCCAGAACGGGGGTTTTCTCAGGCCACCTTTCTTTTTACGTTCTTCGGGCGAACGGTGGATGCGGGCGCGTTTTTTGGTGCCGCTCCAGAAACGGCGCAGTAAGAAAATCAGCCCGCCCGCCAGCACCAGGCCCACAATCGGCGACACAATTAAGGAGGTGAAGATTTTCGTCACTTCGCGCAGATTTAATGCTTCAACCACGGAGTTGCCGTTCATTATCGCGTTGGTAAGTCCAATGCCGATAATCGCGCCAATCAAAGTATGCGAGCTGGACGCCGGCAAGCCGAAAAACCAGGTTCCCAGGTTCCAGATAATTGCCGCCAGCAGCATCGAAAAGACCATTGCCAGCCCATGCGAAGACCCCATATTCAGCAGCAAATCCGTCGGTAGCATATGCACAATGGCGTAGGCCACGCTAAGGCCGCCCAACAGTACACCAAAAAAGTTGAACGCTGCGGCCATAACCACCGCCAGCCGTGGGTTCATGGCGCGCGTGTAGATAACCGTCGCCACCGCGTTTGCCGTATCGTGGAAGCCATTAATCGCTTCATAGAACAGGACGAATGCCAGAGCAAGCAATAATAAAAGCCCGGTGTATATATCCAAGCCCATAAATAAATTTAGCATATATATAATTGCGCCATATTAAAATAATGAACCGGCGCATTATCGGGGAGTTTAGCTATTCGGGCAAAGTGAATTGTATTTTTTTAGTGCCTGAACAATAAATATAACCTTATCCTCTTAAAATAATTTTCATATCCAATAAATCACCCGAAATATATCTAAAACATGAATGTTTCGCTAGAAAAAGAAAAAGGTCAAATAGCAATTTTTGTTGAATGTTTCCAAAAAAAACCGGGTAAGACTTGCGTCTACCCGGCTCGATTGTCAACTCACGATTACTCGTTAATTTTTGGATGCTGCTGCACCAGCCGCGTACGTTGCTCCTGAAGCGTCGCGATTTCGGCATCGATATCTTCAATTTTATGCTCGATGTTATCGTGATGCTCCTGCAGAATTTCTCGCGCTTCTTCGATATCCGATGCGGCAGGCGTCGCACCTTTCAGCGGACGGTTGGCCGTTTCTTTCATGGTAAGGCCGGTAATCAGGCCGATCACCGCAATCACCATCAGATAGTAAGCCGGCATCATCAGGTTCTGCGAGGTTTCCACCAACCAGGCCGCCAGCGTCGGCGTCAGACCGGCAATCAGTACGGAGATGTTAAACGCCGCAGCCAGCGCACTGTAGCGAATATGCGTTGGGAACATCGCCGGCAGCGTCGATGCCATCACGCCGGTAAAGCAGTTCAGGATCACCGCCAGTAACAGCAGGCCGGCGAAAATCAAGCCAATCACGTTGCTGTTAATCAGAATAAAGGCCGGTATTGCAAACACCAGCAGCGCCACGCTACCAATAATGACGAACGGACGACGACCAAAACGGTCACTCAACAGGCCCATCACCGGCTGCACAAACAGCATACCAATCATGATGGCGATAATAATCAGCACGCCATGATCTTCCGAATAGTGCAGGTTATGCGACAGGTAGCTCGGCATATAGGTCAACAGCATGTAATAGGTGACGTTGGTTGCGATAACCAAACCAATACACGCCAGCAGGCTACGCCAGTGTTTCGTGGCAATTTCTTTAAAGGAAACTTTTGGCCCGTCCTGCAAACCCTGACGGTCACCCTGCTCAAGTTTATCAACGTGCTGCTGGAACGCTGGCGTCTCTTCCAGCGCATGGCGCAGATAGAGGCCAATAATCCCTAACGGCAGCGCGATAAAGAACGGAATACGCCAGCCCCATTCAAGGAAGTTTTCCTCACCCACCACGGTGGAAATCAGCACGACCACGCCCGCACCCAGGACGAAGCCTGCGATAGAACCGAAATCTAGCCAACTGCCCATAAAGCCGCGTTTACGGTCAGGTGAATACTCCGCAACGAAGATGGATGCCCCGGTATATTCGCCACCCACCGAGAAGCCCTGCGCCATTTTACACAGTAACAGCAGGATAGGAGCCCAAATACCGATAGAAGCATACGAGGGTATCAAACCAATACAGAACGTACTGATCGACATAATAACGATGGTGATCGCCAGAATTTTCTGACGTCCATATTTATCGCCGAGCATTCCGAAGAACAATCCACCCAGCGGGCGAATTAAAAACGGTACGGAGAACGTCGCCAGCGCGGCAATCATCTGCACGCTGGGGTCGGCGCCCGGGAAGAAGACTTTACCTAAGGCGTAGGCCACAAAGCCATACACACCAAAGTCGAACCATTCCATAGCATTACCAAGCGAGGCCGCGGTGATGGCTTTACGGAGCTTGGCATCATCGATAATCGTGACATCACGTAGCGTGATCGGCTTAACTTTTTTCCTTCGAAGCATGGGTATTCCTCGTTTACTGTCGCCGTTAACGCACACCCTGTGGAGTCGAACAGCGCACTGTTCGCATGGTGTACGGAGGAGTCGGGAAAATGCAGACTCCTGTTAATCAAGCGTAGCAGGTTTGCTTGTACTGCTAGCGCGCCCCTTGCGCGGGAGCGCATTTGGGGATGACAGCGTCGCTTTACACGTCATGACGTGGCGATCGCTCCCGGTGCAATCAAACCTGTTGACGCCTGTACAGGCAAAATACAGGTGGTTAAAAAATCCCCGGAATGTTGGTTCCGGTCTGGACTCAGGCCTTTTACCCTACCAGCGTTTAAATTTGTGATCAACTTCGCAAATAAATGCACGCTGTTGTTAAGTTGAGTCGAAATTCGTAAATAAGTTCAATCTTAATGGTTTTTTGCGTCAACGCGCTGACGCAGTGTGTTACCAAAAACACACTCAAAAATGTCAAATAACCCGAGAAACAATTACCCGCTTTATTATTTCCGTAAGATAAATCTCATCATATAAATTCACAAAGTTTTCACAGCAAAATTTGCGCACCCCGCAGTAAGTTAGATTTCGTCAAAATATGTGATCGATATAACTAAAACACTGTTTTATTTTGATTGAATCATAATTCCACCAAATGCATCATAGTTTCAGGAACAGCACCACGGGGCTTTTCAGGAAGAATTTCTTCCTCGTTGTACCCACCACGTTCCGGCCGCATGGACAGAGATACCCGAAAGGACTGATTCGGGTAACTGGTTGAAATTATTATTCTTAACCTCTTCCGTCGTTGTTCAGATGAGAAGCGAGGATGCAATATGAAAATTAAAGCCACAATGGAAAGAATCCCTGGCGGGATGATGCTGATCCCTTTACTGCTGGGTGCCGTATTAAACACTTTTGCGCCTAACACCGGCGAATACTTTGGTTCATTCACAAAAGGCATGATTGGCGGCACGGTGCCGATTCTGGCTGTCTGGTTCTTCTGTATCGGCGCTTCAATCGATTTACGCGCAACCGGAACGGTTTTACGTAAATCCGGCACGCTGGTGCTGACCAAAATTGGCGTCGCCTGGATTGTAGCGCTGATTGCAGCCATGTTTATTCCGGAGAACGGTATCCAGACCGGCTTCTTCGCGGGCCTCTCCGTGCTGGCCATCGTTTCCGCCATGGATATGACCAACGGCGGCTTATATGCCAGCCTGATGAATCAATATGGTACGAAAGAAGAATCCGGCGCATTTGTGCTGATGTCTTTAGAATCTGGCCCGCTGATGACCATGGTTATTCTCGGTTCTGCCGGTCTGGCCTCTTTCGAGCCTCACCACTTCATCGGCGCGGTGCTGCCATTCCTGATTGGCTTTACGCTCGGTAACCTGGACCACGACCTGCGCGCCTTCTTCAGCAAAGCCACGCCGGTACTGATTCCGTTCTTCGGTTTCGCGCTGGGTAACACCATCAACCTGAACGTGATTATGGACACCGGCCTGCTGGGTATTGCGCTGGGTGTTGCTGTCATCATCATCACCGGTATCCCACTGATTATTGCTGACCGCGTAATTGGTGGCGGTAATGGTACCGCGGGCGTCGCGGCCTCCTCCGCAGCGGGAGCGGCAGTCGCTAACCCGGTGATTATCGCCCAGATTAACCCGTCGTTTGCCCCGGTTGCCGCCTCAGCCACCGCGCTGGTAGCAGCAAGCGTCATCGTCACCGCGATTCTGGTACCTATTATCACCGCGTTGTATGCCAAACGTTTCGGAAAAGTGCCCGCAACGGAGAGCCCTGCCACCGCCAGTGTCTCTCAGGCTGCTCACCACTAACATCCCCCGCCCCCTCTTCGGAGGGGGTTCTGTTCCCCCTTCAGGAATAACGCCGACAAAAGTGTGGTTTTGCGCTATCATTAGCGACTGTTTGCGGCATTATGCCGGTTTTTAGGGGCTTATTGCCCTTTCGCACTTTTGAGGAAATCCCCATGTCATTACCCCACTGCCCGAAATGCAATTCCGAATACACTTATGAAGATAACGGCATGTACATCTGCCCGGAATGCGCTCACGAATGGAACGACGCAGAACCTGCACAGGATAGCGATGAGCTGATCGTGAAAGATGCTAACGGCAACCTGCTGGCCGACGGCGACAGCGTCACCGTAGTGAAAGATCTGAAAGTCAAAGGCAGCTCTTCGATGCTGAAGATCGGCACCAAAGTGAAAAACATTCGCCTGGTGGAAGGTGACCACAACATTGATTGCAAAATCGACGGATTCGGCCCGATGAAGTTGAAATCTGAGTTCGTTAAAAAGAACTGATTTTATCTGTTGGCACGCAATCGGTAGGCCGGATAAGGCGCACGCGCCGCATCCGGCAACGGTGCCAAATGCCTGATGCGACGCTAACGCGTCTTATCAGGCCTACAAATCCCCCGCTCCCATCCTCGTCTGTACAAAATTCAAACTACACTTAATGGGCTCTTCTTACCTGAGGTAACGATTATGCCGTTAAGTCCCTATATTGCTTTCGCCGGAAACTGCGCCGATGCCATCGCCTACTATCAACAGACGCTGGGCGCGGAACTGCTCTACAAAATCACCTTTGGCGAAATGCCGAAAGATGCGCAGGAAAGCAGCGACGGCTGCCCCTCCGGCCAGACCTACCCTGAAAACGCCATCGCCCACGCCAACCTGAAAATCGCAGGAAGCGACATCATGATGAGCGACGGCGCGCAAAGCGGAAATACCGGTTACAGCGGCTTTACGCTGGTGCTGGATACTCAGGACGTCAACGAAGGAAAACGCTGGTTCGATAGCCTGGGCGCAGAAGGCCAGATTGAGATGGCCTGGCAGGAAACATTCTGGGCGCACGGTTTCGGCAAAGTCACCGATCGCTACGGCCTGCCCTGGATGATCAACGTCGTCAAACAGCCTGGCGGATAACTCAGCGGGAGGCGCGTCCTCCCGCTGTCATCATTTTCACCATAACTCTTCATCTTCACGTCACCCACGCTTAACCCAACTGTCACAATAATTCGCCACGATGGAGCCACTTTTTTAGGGAGGCTCCAGCATGCAAACGATTATCCGCGTCGAACAACTGAGCAAAACCTTTCATCAGCATCAGGCGCTGCACGCGGTTGATCTGAACATTCATCACGGTGAAATGGTGGCTCTGCTTGGGCCGTCGGGTTCCGGCAAATCCACCCTTTTACGTCACTTAAGCGGCCTGATTGTCGGCGATAAAAAGCCGGAATGTCGCGTCGAACTGCTGGGCCGCACCGTCCAGCAAAATGGCCGTCTGGCGCGCGATATCCGCAAAAGCCGCGCCCATACCGGCTACATCTTTCAACAATTCAATCTGGTGAATCGCCTGAGCGTACTGGAGAACGTGCTGATTGGCGCGCTCGGCAGCACGCCGTTCTGGCGCACCTGTTTTAGCTGGTTCACCCGCGAGCAGAAACAGCGGGCGCTACAGGCGCTGACCCGCGTAGGCATGGTGCACTTTGCCCATCAGCGTGTTTCCACGCTCTCCGGTGGCCAGCAGCAGCGTGTGGCGATTGCCCGTGCGCTGATGCAGCAGGCGAAAGTAATTCTGGCAGACGAACCCATCGCCTCGCTGGATCCGGAATCAGCCCGCATCGTGATGGACACTCTGCGCGACATCAACCAGAACGACGGCATCACCGTGGTCGTCACGCTGCACCAGGTGGATTACGCCCTGCGCTACTGCGAACGCATCATCGCCCTGCGCCAGGGGCATGTTTTCTACGACGGCAGCAGCCAACAGTTTGATAACGAACGTTTTGACCATCTCTACCGCAGCATCAACCGCGTCGAAGAAAACGCGAAAGCTGCCTGACATCCCTATCATTGAGGAAAACGAATGAACGCGAAGATCATTGCCTCGCTGGCCTTCACCAGCATGTTCAGCCTCAGCACCCTGTTAACCCCGGCGCACGCCGAAGAGCAGGAAAAGGCGCTGAATTTCGGCATTATTTCAACGGAATCACAGCAAAACCTGAAACCGCAATGGACGCCGTTTTTGCAGGATATGGAGAAGAAGCTGGGCGTGAAGGTAAACGCCTTCTTTGCCCCGGACTACGCGGGCATTATCCAGGGAATGCGTTTCAACAAAGTGGATATCGCCTGGTACGGCAACCTGTCGGCAATGGAAGCAGTGGATCGCGCCAACGGCCAGGTCTTCGCCCAGACGGTCGCGGCGGATGGATCGCCGGGTTACTGGAGCGTGCTGATCGTCAACAAAGACAGCCCGATCAACAACCTGAACGATCTGCTGGCGAAGCGGAAAGATCTTACCTTCGGCAATGGCGATCCTAACTCCACCTCTGGCTTCCTCGTCCCCGGTTACTACGTCTTCGCTAAAAACAATATCTCCGCCAGCGACTTCAAGCGCACGGTGAACGCCGGGCATGAAACCAACGCGCTGGCCGTCGCCAATAAGCAGGTGGATGTCGCTACCAACAACACTGAAAACCTCGACAAGCTAAAAACCTCCGCACCGGACAAGCTGAAAGAGCTGAAGGTGATCTGGAAGTCGCCGCTGATCCCGGGCGATCCGATCGTCTGGCGCAAAAATCTTTCCGAAACCACCAAAGACAAGATCTACGACTTCTTTATGAACTACGGCAAAACGCCGGAAGAGAAAGCCGTACTGGAACGTCTGGGCTGGGCACCGTTCCGCGCGTCCAGCGACCTGCAACTGGTACCGATTCGCCAGCTCGCGCTGTTTAAAGAGATGCAGGGCGTGAAAGGCAATAAAGGGCTGAATGAGCAGGACAAACTGGCGAAAACCACCGAAATTCAGGCGCAACTGGATGATTTAGACCGCCTGAACAACGCGTTAAGCGCGATGAGTTCAGTGAGTAAAGCGGTGCAGTAATGTGCTCAATCGGCCCCCTCTCCCCTGAGGGAGAGGGTTAGGGTGAGGGGGGAAATGCGCACACTGATGCCCTCACCCCGGCCCTCTCCCACAGGGAGAGGGAGAAAACCGGTACCACATTTAGCAACGAACGCGATCGGTCCCCTCTCCCTTGAGGGAGAGGGTTAGGGTGAGGGGGGGAAATGCGCACGCTGATGCCCTCACCCCGGCCCTCTCCCACAGGGAGAGGGAGAAAACCGGTACCACATTTAGCAACGAACGCGATCGGTCCCCTCTCCCTTGAGGGAGAGGGTTAGGGTTAGGGGGAAATGCGCACGCTGATGCCCTCACCCCGGCCCTCTCCCCCAGGGAGAGGGAGAAAACCGGTACCACATTTAGCAACGAACGCGATCGGTCCCCTCTCCCTTGAGGGAGAGGGTTAGGGTGAGGGGGAAATGCGCACGCTGATGCCCTCACCCCGGCCCTCTCCCACAGGGAGAGGGAGAAAACATTAAACGGAGCCAAACATGCAAACCATCACCCTCGCCCCACCCAAGCGCAGCTGGTTCTCGCTCTTCAGCTGGGCCATCGTTCTCGCTGTACTGGTCATCTCGTGGCAAGGCGCGGAAATGGCCCCGCTCACGCTGATTAAAGACGGCGGCAACATGGCGACTTTCGCCGCCGACTTCTTCCCGCCCGATTTCAGCCAGTGGCAGGATTACCTCTCCGAAATGGCCGTCACGCTGCAAATCGCCGTCTGGGGCACCGCGCTGGCGGTGGTGCTTTCCATCCCCTTCGGCCTGATGAGCGCCGAAAACCTGGTGCCGTGGTGGGTGTACCAGCCCGTTCGCCGCCTGATGGACGCCTGCCGTGCCATTAATGAAATGGTCTTCGCCATGCTGTTCGTGGTCGCTGTCGGCCTCGGCCCGTTCGCTGGCGTGCTGGCGTTGTTTATCCACACCACCGGTGTGCTCTCCAAACTGCTTTCCGAAGCGGTGGAAGCCATTGAACCCGGCCCGGTGGAAGGCATTCGCGCAACCGGTGCCAACAAGCTGGAAGAGATCCTCTACGGCGTGCTGCCACAGGTGATGCCGCTGCTGATTTCCTACTCTCTCTATCGCTTCGAATCCAACGTGCGTTCCGCCACCGTCGTCGGCATGGTCGGCGCGGGCGGAATTGGCGTCACCCTGTGGGAAGCGATTCGTGGTTTCCAGTTCCAGCAAACCTGCGCCCTGATGGTGCTGATTATCGTCACGGTCAGCCTGCTGGATTTCCTCTCTCAACGGTTGCGTAAGCACTTTATCTGATTAGCGAGGCATTGAAAGCTATGCACTTGTCTACACATCCGACCAGCTACCCAACACGCTATCAGGAGATAGCCGCAAAACTTGAGCAGGAGCTTCGTCAACACTACCGCTGCGGCGACTATCTCCCCGCTGAGCAGCAACTGGCGGCGCGCTTTGAGGTAAACCGCCACACCCTGCGCCGGGCCATCGACCAACTGGTGGAGAAAGGATGGGTACAGCGCCGTCAGGGTGTCGGCGTGCTGGTGCTGATGCGCCCGTTCGATTACCCGCTCAACGCCCAGGCGCGTTTCAGCCAGAACCTGCTGGACCAGGGCAGCCACCCCACCAGCGAAAAACTGCTGTCGGTGCTGCGCCCCGCGTCTGGTCACGTCGCTGACGCGCTGGGGATCACTGAAGGCGAGAACGTTATCCACCTGCGCACCCTGCGCCGGGTCAACGGCGTCGCGCTCTGTTTAATTGACCACTACTTCGCAGACCTCACGCTCTGGCCGACGCTGCAACGCTTCGACAGCGGCTCACTGCACGATTTTCTGCGCGAACAAACGGGGATTGCGCTGCGCCGCAGCCAGACGCGGATCAGCGCCCGCCGCGCCCAGGCCAAAGAGTGCCAGCGCCTTGAAATCCCGAATCTGTCGCCGCTGCTGTGCGTGCGCACCCTTAACCACCGTGACGGTGAAAGCAGCCCGGCGGAGTACTCCGTCAGCCTGACCCGCGCCGACATGATTGAATTCACTATGGAGCACTGAATGCACGCAGATACCGCGACCCGCCAGCACTGGATGTCCGTACTGGCGCACAGCCAACCGGCTGAACTGGCAACGCGCCTCAAGGCGCTGAACATCACCGCCGACTATGACGTTATCCGCGCCGCCGAAACGGGCCTGGTGCAGATTCAGGCGCGGATGGGCGGCACCGGTGAACGTTTTTTTGCCGGCGACGCCACGCTGACCCGCGCCGCCGTGCGCCTGAATGACGGCACGCTCGGCTACAGCTGGGTGCTGGGGCGCGACAAACAGCATGCCGAACGCTGCGCGCTGATTGACGCGTTGATGCAGCAATCTCGCCACTTTCAAAACTTATCAGAAACCCTTATTGCCCCGCTGGACGCTGACCGTATGGCACGCATCGCCGCACGCCAGGCCGAAGTGAACGCCAGCCGGGTCGACTTCTTTACGATGGTTCGCGGAGACAACGCATGACCCTGGAAACCGCTTTTATGCTTCCCGTGCAGGATGCCCAGCACAGTTTTCGTCGCCTGTTAAAGGCGATGAGCGAGCCGGGCGTGATTGTCGCCCTGCATCAACTCAAGCGCGGCTGGCAGCCGCTGAATATCGCCACCACCAGCGTGCTGCTGATGCTGGCCGATAACGACACGTCGGTGTGGCTTTCCGCGCCAGTAAGTAACGATATCGTCAGCCAGAGCCTGCGTTTTCATACCAACGCGCCGCTGGTCAATCAACCGGAACAGGCGACCTTCGCGGTGACGGATGAAGCGATTACCCCCGAGCAGCTCAACGCCCTTTCCACCGGCACCGCCGTTGCGCCGGAATCGGGCGCGACGCTGATTTTACAGGTCGCCAGCCTGAGCGGTGGACGCATGCTGCGCCTCACCGGCGCGGGTATTGCCGAAGAACGGATGATCGCCCCGCAGCTACCGGCGTGCATTCTGCACGAACTCACCGAACGCCCGCACCCGTTCCCGCTCGGCATCGACCTGATTCTGACTTGCGGCGAGCGCCTGCTGGCTATCCCACGAACCACTCATGTGGAGGTGTGCTGATGTACGTTGCCGTGAAAGGGGGCGAAAAGGCGATCGACGCCGCCCACGCCCTGCAAGAGAGCCGACGCCGGGGCGATACTGATTTGCCTGAACTGAGCGTCGCCCAGATTGAACAGCAGCTTAATCTCGCGGTGGATCGCGTGATGACCGAAGGCGGCATTGCCGACCGCGAACTGGCGGCACTGGCGCTAAAACAGGCCAGCGGCGATAACGTTGAAGCGATTTTCCTGCTGCGCGCCTACCGCACGACGCTGGCGAAGCTGGCAGTGAGCGAGCCGCTCGACACCACGGAGATGCGTCTCGAACGCCGTATTTCGGCGGTATATAAAGATATTCCCGGCGGCCAGCTGCTTGGCCCAACCTACGACTACACCCATCGCCTGCTCGATTTCACCCTGCTGGCAAATGGCGAAGCGCCGACGCTGACCACCGCCGACAGCGAACAGCAACCGTCGCCGCACGTCTTCAGCCTGCTGGCACGTCAGGGGCTGGCGAAGTTTGAAGAGGATAATGGCGCTCAGCCGGATGACATCACCCGCACGCCGCCGGTTTACCCCTGCTCACGCTCCTCCCGTTTGCAGCAGTTAATGCGCGGCGACGAGGGCTATTTGCTGGCGTTGGCCTACTCCACCCAGCGCGGTTACGGGCGCAATCACCCGTTCGCAGGCGAAATTCGCAGTGGCTATATCGACGTCTCTATTGTGCCGGAAGAGCTGGGATTTGCGGTGAACGTCGGCGAATTGCTGATGACCGAGTGTGAAATGGTCAACGGTTTTATCGACCCGCCGGATGAACCGCCGCACTTCACGCGCGGCTACGGGCTGGTGTTCGGCATGAGCGAGCGCAAAGCGATGGCGATGGCGCTGGTTGACCGCGCTCTGCAAGCGCCGGAGTACGGCGAGTACCCCACAGGCCCGGCGCAGGATGAAGAGTTCGTGCTGGCGCATGCCGACAACGTCGAAGCCGCAGGCTTTGTCTCGCACCTCAAACTCCCGCACTACGTCGATTTCCAGGCCGAACTGGAGCTACTCAAACGTCTGCAACAGGAGCAGAACCATGGCTAATCTGAGCGGCTACAACTTTGCGTACCTCGACGAGCAGACCAAACGCATGATCCGCCGCGCCATCTTAAAAGCGGTAGCGATCCCCGGTTATCAGGTACCGTTTGGCGGGCGCGAGATGCCGATGCCTTACGGCTGGGGAACCGGCGGCATTCAGCTAACCGCCAGCGTGATTGGCGAGAGCGACGTGCTGAAGGTGATTGACCAGGGCGCGGACGACACCACCAATGCCGTGTCGATCCGCAACTTCTTTAAGCGCGTGACCGGGGTGAATACCACCGATCGCACGGACGATGCGACGCTTATCCAGACGCGTCACCGCATTCCCGAAACACCGCTGACGGAAGATCAGATCATTATCTTTCAGGTGCCGATTCCGGAACCGTTGCGCTTTATCGAGCCGCGTGAGACGGAAACCCGCACCATGCACGCGCTGGAGGAGTACGGCATCATGCAGGTGAAACTGTATGAAGATATCGCCCGCTTCGGTCATATCGCCACCACATATGCCTATCCGGTGAAGGTAAACGATCGCTACGTGATGGACCCGTCGCCCATCCCGAAATTCGATAACCCGAAAATGGACATGATGCCCGCCCTACAACTGTTTGGCGCGGGGCGCGAGAAGCGTATTTATGCCGTACCGCCGTTTACCCGCGTGGAAAGCCTCGATTTTGACGATCACCCGTTCACCGTTCAGCAGTGGGATGAACCCTGCGCGATTTGCGGATCAACCCACAGCTATCTCGACGAAGTGGTGCTGGATGACGCCGGAAACCGCATGTTTGTCTGCTCCGATACCGATTACTGCCGCCAACAGAGCGAGGCGAAAAGCCAATGAATCAACCGTTACTTTCGGTCAATAACCTGACCCACCTTTACGCACCCGGCAAAGGCTTTAGCGATGTCTCTTTTGATTTATGGCCGGGGGAAGTACTCGGCATTGTCGGGGAGTCCGGTTCCGGGAAGACCACGCTGCTGAAATCGATTTCCGCTCGCCTGACGCCGCAGCAGGGGGAGATTCACTACGAGAACCGTTCGTTGTACGCAATGAGCGAGGCCGACCGTCGTCGCCTGCTGCGCACCGAATGGGGCGTGGTGCATCAGCATCCACTCGACGGCCTGCGCCGTCAGGTGTCAGCAGGCGGCAATATCGGCGAACGCCTGATGGCAACCGGGGCGCGACATTACGGTGACATTCGCGCTACCGCACAGAAGTGGCTGGAAGAGGTGGAAATTCCGGCTAACCGTATCGATGACCTGCCGACCACCTTTTCCGGCGGCATGCAGCAACGTTTGCAGATTGCCCGCAATCTGGTGACGCATCCGAAGCTGGTGTTTATGGATGAGCCAACGGGCGGTCTGGATGTGTCGGTGCAGGCGCGCCTGCTCGACCTGCTGCGCGGCCTGGTGGTGGAGCTGAACCTGGCGGTGGTTATTGTCACCCATGATCTGGGCGTCGCCCGCCTGCTGGCGGATCGGTTGCTGGTGATGAAACAGGGTCAGGTGGTGGAGAGTGGGTTAACCGACCGCGTGCTCGATGATCCACATCATCCGTATACCCAGTTACTGGTGTCATCGGTTTTGCAGAATTGAGTTGCAACACTGTGCGCGCTGCTCCCCTCACCCCGGCCCTCTCCCGCAGGGAGAGGGAGAAGAACGTGCCGAATTTAACACCGCGCACAATCTGTCCTCTCTCCCTCAAGGGAGAGGGAGAAGAACGTGCCGAATTTAACACCGCGCACAATCGATCCCCTCTCCCGCAGGGAGAGGGAGAAGAACGCGCCGAATTTAACACCGCGCATAATCGGTCCCCTCTCCCTCGAGGGAGAGGGTTAGGGTGAGGGGGCAATGCGTGCGCCGATCCCCAATATGCGAACCACGAGGCGAAAAATGATTAACGTACAAAACGTCAGTAAAACCTTCATCCTGCACCAGCAAAACGGCGTGCGCCTGCCCGTCTTACAACGCGCCTCGCTCACCGTCAACGCAGGCGAATGCGTGGTGCTTCACGGTCACTCCGGCAGCGGCAAATCAACCCTGCTGCGCTCGCTGTACGCCAACTATCTGCCCGACGAAGGGCAGATCCAGATCAAACACGGCGACGAATGGGTAGACCTGGTCACCGCGCCAGCGCGCAAAGTGGTGGAAATTCGTAAAACCACCGTCGGCTGGGTGAGCCAGTTTCTGCGCGTCATCCCGCGCATTTCGGCGCTGGAAGTGGTGATGCAGCCGCTGCTCGATACCGGCGTACCGCGTGAAGCCTGCGCCGCTAAAGCCGCGCGTCTGCTCACTCGCCTGAACGTGCCGGAACGCCTGTGGCACCTTGCGCCATCGACCTTCTCCGGCGGCGAACAGCAGCGCGTCAACATCGCTCGCGGCTTTATCGTCGATTACCCCATTCTGCTGCTCGACGAACCTACCGCCTCGCTGGACGCCAAAAACAGCGCCGCCGTAGTCGAACTGATCCGCGAAGCCAAAGCCCGCGGCGCGGCCATCGTCGGTATCTTCCATGACGAAGCCGTGCGCAACGACGTCGCCGACCGCCTCCACCCAATGGGAGCCTCTTCATGATTATCAATAACATTAAGCTGGTGCTGGAAAACGAAATAGTACACGGCTCGCTGGAGGTACAGGACGGCGAAATCCGCGCCTTTGCCGAAAGCCAGAGCCGCCTGCCAGAAGCGATGGACGGCGAAGGTGGCTGGCTGTTGCCGGGGCTGATTGAGCTGCATACGGATAACCTGGATAAATTCTTCACCCCGCGCCCGAAAGTGGACTGGCCCGCCCACTCGGCGATGAGCAGCCACGACGCACTGATGGTGGCAAGCGGCATCACCACCGTGCTGGATGCCGTGGCGATTGGCGACGTACGCGATGGCAGCGATCGGCTGGAGAATCTGGAGAAGATGATCAACGCTATCGAAGAGACGCAGAAACGCGGCGTCAACCGCGCCGAGCACCGCCTGCATCTGCGCTGCGAACTGCCGCACCACACCACGCTGCCGCTGTTTGAAAAACTGGTGCAGCGCGAACCGGTGACGCTGGTGTCGCTGATGGATCACTCCCCTGGCCAGCGTCAGTTCGCCAACCGCGAAAAGTATCGCGAATATTATCAGGGCAAATACTCGCTCACCGATGCGCAGATGCAGCAGTACGAAGAGGAACAACTGGCGCTCGCTGCACGCTGGTCGCAGCCGAATCGCGAAACCATTGCCGCGATCTGCCGCGCACGCCAGATTGCGCTCGCCAGCCACGATGACGCCACGCACGCCCACGTTGCCGAATCCCACCAGCTTGGCAGCGTAATCGCCGAATTTCCCACCACGTTCGAAGCGGCAGAAGCCTCACGCAAGCATGGCATGAACGTGCTGATGGGCGCGCCGAATATTGTGCGCGGCGGTTCGCACTCCGGCAACGTGGCGGCAAGTGAACTGGCGCAGCTTGGCCTGCTGGATATCCTCTCTTCCGACTATTACCCCGCCAGCCTGCTGGATGCGGCGTTCCGCGTTGCCGATGACGAGAGCAACCGCTTTACGCTGCCGCAGGCGGTGAAACTGGTAACCAAAAACCCGGCGCAAGCGCTGAATCTTCAGGATCGCGGGGTGATTGGCGAGGGTAAACGCGCCGACCTGGTGCTGGCGCATCGCAAAGGCAACCACATTCACATCGACCACGTCTGGCGTCAGGGGAAAAGGGTGTTCTGAAGATGGGAAAACTGATTTGGTTGATGGGGCCGTCCGGCTCCGGGAAAGACAGTCTGCTGGCGGAACTCCGTCTGCGGGAACAGACGCAGCTACTGGTGGCGCATCGCTACATCACGCGTGACGCCAGCGCCGGAAGCGAAAATCATATCGCCCTGAGCGAGCAGGAGTTTTTTGCCCGCGCGGGGCAGCAACTCTTCGCGTTAAGCTGGCATGCTAACAGCTACTATTACGGTGTCGGGCTGGAGATCGACCTTTGGCTACACGCCGGGTTCGACGTGGTGGTCAACGGCTCACGCGCGCACCTGCCGCAGGCGCGGGCACGCTATGAATCGGCCCTGCTGCCTATCTGTTTACAGGTTTCGCCAGAGATCCTGCGCCAGCGCCTGGAAAAGCGTGGCCGCGAAAACGCCAGTGAAATTAACGCCCGTCTGGCGCGCGCCGCCCGCTATACTCCACAGGATTGCCATACGCTCAACAACGACGGCAGCCTGCGCCAGTCGGTCGACACGCTGCTGACGCTGATTCATCAGAAGGAGAAACACCATGCCTGCTTGTGAGCTTCGCCCAGCCACGCAGTACGACACCGACGCGGTTTACGCACTGATATGTGAGCTAAAACAGGCGGAGTTTGACCATCACGCGTTTCGCGTGGGCTTTAACGCCAACCTGCGCGACCCGAACATGCGCTACCATCTGGCGCTGCTGGATGGCGAAGTTATCGGCATGATCGGCCTGCATTTGCAGTTTCATCTGCATCATGTCAACTGGATTGGCGAAATTCAGGAACTGGTAGTGATGCCGCAGGCGCGCGGTTTGAACGTTGGTAGCAAGTTGCTGGCGTGGGCGGAAGAAGAAGCCCGCCAGGCGGGGGCAGAAATGACCGAGCTTTCCACCAACGTGAAGCGCCACGACGCGCACCGTTTCTATCTGCGCGAAGGCTACGAGCAGAGCCACTTCCGCTTCACCAAGGCGCTGTAACATGAGCCTGACCCTCACGCTCACTGGCACCGGCGGCGCACAGGGCGTTCCCGCATGGGGCTGTGCGTGCGCGGCGTGCGCCCGAGCGCGACGCTCGCCGCAATATCGCCGTCAGCCCTGCAGCGGCGTCGTAAAGTTTAACGATGCGATCACCCTGATCGACGCCGGGCTGCACGATCTCACCGATCGCTGGTCGCCCGGATCGTTCCGACAGTTTTTGCTGACGCACTATCATATGGATCACGTGCAGGGGCTGTTCCCGCTACGCTGGGGCGTGGGCGACACGATCCCGGTCTACGGCCCGCCGGATGAACAGGGCTGCGACGATCTGTTTAAACATCCGGGCCTGCTTGATTTCAGCCACACGGTGGAGCCGTTTGTGGTGTTCGATTTGCAGGGATTGCAGGTGACGCCGTTGCCGCTCAACCATTCAAAACTCACTTTCGGTTACTTGCTGGAAACGGCGCACAGCCGGGTGGCGTGGCTGTCTGATACCGCAGGGCTACCGGAAAAAACGGTGAAATTTTTACTTAATAATCATCCGCAGGTGATGGTGATTGATTGTAGCCACCCACCGCGCGCGGATGCGCCGCGTAATCACTGTGATTTAAATAGCGTACTGGCGCTGAATGAGGTTATCCGCTCGCCACGGGTGATTCTGACGCATATCAGTCACCAGTTTGATGCGTGGCTGATGGAGAACGCGCTTCCGCCGGGGTTTGAGTCCGGGTTTGATGGGATGGTGATTAGGGTGGAGTGATGGGGTTGGTCATGTGCGCGCTGATGCCCTCACCCCGGCCCTCTCCCACAGGGAGAGGGAGAAAAGGCGCAGTCGGTTCCCTCTCCCTGTGGGAGAGGGTTAGGGTGAGGGGCCATGCCAGCACCTACTCCCCTCACCGCTCATACTCATCTTCCAGCCTCTGCCGCTCATCCTCTAACTGCCGGCGTTCCTGATCAAGCTGGCGCTGGCGGTCATCAAGTTGCCGGCGTCGATCCTCCAGTTGGCGGCGACGGTCGTCATATTGCTGGCGGCTGTTATCGTTCCGATAACGCCCATCGTCGTAATCACGATCGTCATCATCGCTGGCGCGGTCGCTGGAAGGATTGTAAGCATCATTAATCGCCTGTTGAATGTTGCCTATCGCATCATCAATCACATCAGCATGCGCAAGCGGGCTCATCAGCACAAACAACAAGACGGTAAGGTAACGTTTCATCAGGAAAGTCTCACACAACCAGAGTGAGATGACGTTAATGAAACGTTAGAAAGTAAAACAGCGGAGTATTCTCAAATTTGAATAGCACAATAACCTAACGATAATAGTTAATTCGATCACAACCGAAATATCCACAGCAAAAAGTTATTATTATAATGTTCTCCATTTCACCTTTCTTATTATTTATTTCACAAATAATTAAATGGAGATTAGATATTTTATGAATGGAACATTCAAATTAACCAAAACCTGCCTGGCGCTGACCGCCATTATGGCACTAATGAGCCAATCGGTGGGTGCGGCAGAAACCGCTAAAGACGCCAGTACATTTACGAAATCCGTCAATCAGCAATATCAGCAATCCCTCCCATTTAACAATCGCCAGGATTTTGAAGACGCCCAGCGTGGCTTTATCGCGCCATTGCTTGATGAAGGGAAATTAAGAACACCGGACGGTAAAGTTTATTATCGTGCGCTGGATTATCAGTTTGATATTAATGCGCCAGCACCGGACACCATCAACCCAAGCCTGTGGCGTCAGGCACAGGTCAATGGCATCTCCGGGCTGTTTAAAGTGACTGACCGCATGTACCAGGTGCGCAGCCAGGATATTTCCAACATCACCTTTATTGAAGGCGATACCGGCATTATCGTCATCGACCCGCTGGTGACCCCCAACTCCGCCAAAGCCAGTCTCGATCTCTATTTCAAACACCGCCCGCAGAAGCCGATTGTGGCGGTTATTTATACCCATAGCCATGCAGACCACTATGGCGGTGTAAAAGGGATTGTTTCTGAAGCCGATGTGAAAGCTGGCAAAGTGCAGATCATCGCCCCGGAAGGCTTTATGGAGGAGGCGATCAGCGAAAACGTGCTGGCGGGGAATATCATGAGCCGCCGCGCGCTGTACTCTTATGGGCTGCTGCTGCCGCATAATGCCCAGGGTAATATCGGCAACGGCCTCGGCGTAACGCTCGCCACCGGCGACCCGAGCATTATTGCTCCGACGCACTCCGTCACCAAAACCGGTGAAAAACTCACGATCGACGGTCTGGATTTCGAATTCCTGATGGCACCAGGCAGCGAAGCGCCGTCTGAAATGCACCTCTACATTCCGGCGCTGAAAGCCCTGTGTACAGCGGAAAACAGCACCCACACCCTGCATAACTTCTACACCCTGCGCGGCGCGAAAACCCGTGATACCGCGAAGTGGACTGATTATCTGAACGAAACGCTGGATAAATGGGGCTCGCAGGCCGAAGTACTGTTTATGCCGCACACCTGGCCGGTGTGGGGAAATCAGCACATCAATGATTACATTGGCAAATATCGTGACACCATCAAGTACATTCATGACCAGACGCTGCATTTAGCGAATCAGGGTTACACCATGAATGAAATCGGCAATATGATTCATCTGCCGGAAACGCTGGATAAAAACTGGGCCAGCCGTGGCTACTATGGTTCTGTCAGTCATAATGCCCGCGCGGTGTATAACTTCTACCTCGGCTACTACGATGGTAACCCGGCGAACCTGAATCCGTATGGTCAGGTGGATATGGGTAAACGTTATGTCAAAGCGTTGGGCGGCTCCGCACATGCTATCAACCTCGCGCGTGAAGCCTACAATGAGGGTGACTACCGTTGGGCATCTGAACTGCTGAAACAGGTGATTGCAGCCGATCCGGGCGACCAGGTTGCGAAAAATCTGCAGGCCGACACCTTCGAACAGCTCGGCTATCAGGCTGAATCCGCCACCTGGCGCGGTTTCTACCTGACCGGCGCAAAAGAGCTGCGTGAAGGCGTGAAAAAATTCGAACACGCCAGCACTGCCTCTTCCGACACCATCAAGGGCATGACCGTCGAGATGCTGCTGGATTACCTGGCAGTACGTCTGGATAGCGAGAAAGCCGCAGGTAAAAACATCAGCCTGAACTTTAATTTCTCCAATAACGATAATATGAATTTATCGTTGGAAAACAGCGTACTGAACTACCGTAAAACCCTGCAACCGAAAGTTGATGCGTCGTTCTATATGAGCCGTAGCGATCTGCACGACGTACTGGTGGGTCAGGCAAAAATGGCCGATCTGGTGAAAGCGAAGAAAGTGAAAATTATTGGCAACGCTAATAAATTAAATGAAATTATTTCTTGCATGGATAAATTCGAGCTGTGGACAAATATTGTCACGCCGAATTAATCATTTTGAAAACGTGATAAACGTGCCCCGGCTTATGCCGGGGCACTCGAATTATTCACTGGCCGGATAATCAATTCCGCAAGTTAAATCAATTTTGCCGTGTTCGCGCTGATTATACTTTTCAGTTCAACCGGGCGACTTTTATTCAAAATTAACAGGAATATTAATAGCTCCATTTATTATCCAGGAAAATAAAACATGGGTAGGTTTTTTTCTTTTTCAGGCAAGCTGCTTCTGCTTCCCCTGTTTTTGCTGTCGGGCTGCACCTTTTCACCCGCGATACCGGTGATTGGCGCGTATTACCCTGGCTGGCTTTTTTGCATTATTGGCGGCGTCATCCTGACGCTCATCGTCCGCCGCATTCTTATTCGCACGAACAGCACGCCGCATCTGGGCTACCCTGGGCTGGCCTATACCGCGCTATTCGCCCTTTTCTCCATGCTGTTATGGCTGGCCTTCTTCTAATTCTATTGAGACGCACACATGGAAAGTACGCCCAAAAAACCGACTAATAAAAAGGCGCCTGCCCTGATTCTGGTGATGGCGGCTATTGTCGTTATGGTTTATGTCATCTGGCGCCTGGACAGCGCGCCCTCCACAAATGATGCCTATGTTTATGCAGACACCATTGATGTCGTGCCGGAAGTCAGCGGCCGCATTGTCGACATGGCCGTGCACGATAACCAACGGGTTAAGAAAGGCGATGTGTTAATGCGCATCGATCCCCGCACTTATGAAGCCAACCTGGCGAAAGCCAAAGCCTCACTTGAAGCGCTCGACAAACAAATTATGCTGATGCAGCGCAGTGTTAATGCCCAACAGCACGGCGCTGATTCAGTAGAAGCGGCGGTCGCGAAAGCGCGCGCCGCCGCCGCCCAGGCGACCAAAACGCTGAATCGCACCGAGCCGCTGCTGGCGCAGGGCTTTGTTTCCGCTGAAGACGTTGACCGGGCCCGGACAGCGCAACGTGCCGCAGAAGCCGATCTCAATGCTATCCTCGAACAGGCAAAACAGGCAGCCAGCGCGGTTAGCGGCGTCGATGCGCTGGAAGCCCAGCGCGATGTGGTGCGGGCGGATATCGCACTCACCGAGCTGCATCTGGAAATGGCGACCGTGCGCGCGCCGTTTGATGGTCGCGTGGTGGCGCTGAAAACCAGCGTCGGTCAGTTCGCATCGGCCATGAAACCGGTTTTCACCCTGATTGATACTCACCACTGGTACGTGATCGCCAATTTCCGCGAAACCGAGCTGAAAAACATCCACAGTGGTACTCCCGCCACCCTTCGCCTGATGAGTGACTCCGGCAAAACGTTTACCGGCAAGGTCGATTCTATCGGCTACGGTGTAATGCCGGATGATGGCGGCATGGTTCTCGGCGGCCTGCCGCGCGTGTCCCGCTCCATTAACTGGGTTCGCGTCGCCCAACGTTTTCCGGTGAAAATTGTGGTCGAGAATCCGGACGAAGAGATGTTCCGCATCGGCGCATCAGCGGTTGCTAACCTTGAGCCGCAATGATGAAGGCGCTTGATTATCTGCCGCTCCCACTGGTTAAACTGCTGGGTTTCTTTCATGCAGAGCTCAGTGAACAGCGCCCGGGTCGCTTCCCGCAGACAATGCAGCTCTGGGCGGGCTGCTTACTGGTGGTGCTCATCTCCATGACCTTCGAGATCCCCTTTGTGGCGATCTCGCTGGCGGTGCTGTTTTACGGCATCCAGTCCAACGCTTTCTACACCAAATTTGTGGCGATTCTCTTTCTGGTCGCCACGGTGCTGGAAATCGGCAGCCTGTTCCTGATTTATAAATGGTCTTACGGCTATCCGCTGGTGCGTATGGTCATTGCCAGTCTGATCCTTATTGGCTGTATGTTCCTGATGCGTACCCATAAGTTGGGGCTGGTGTTCTTCGCCGTGGCGATTGTGGCGATTTACGGGCAAACTTTTCCGGGGATGCTTGATTACCCGGAAATTGTGCTGCGCCTGACGTTATGGTGCATCGTGGTCGGGCTTTACCCGACGCTGCTGATGGTGTTGATGGGCGTGCTGTGGTTCCCGGCGAGGGCGATTAGCCAGATGCGCAGCGGGCTTTGCGCACATTTGCAAGAAGCCGCCACACGCTTAACGCAGCTTGATTTACCGGTCAGTGACAAACAGCTTGAGCGCGACGCGCTGGCGCTGCAAAAACTGAACGTTTTCTGCATGGCGGACGACGTCGAGTGGAAAAACCATTGCGCCTGGTGGCAAACCTGCGTGGCAACTGTAACTTACCTGCGCACGACGCTTAACCGCTTTGATACCGCCGCCTGGGCGCATGATCCGGCGGTGCAGGCGTTGCTGGCTACACTGGCCACAGAAATGAATGCGCTGTGTGCGGCCATTCGCGTCGGTGATGCGTGGCGCGGAGACTGGCAACCAGACGAACAGCAGCTTGCCGCCGCGCAGCGTTGCGGTCTGGCGGGTGTGTGTCAGGCCGTGAGTCAGCTTGGCAAAATGGCCGCGGACACCCCGCCTGCACCTGCCGCAAAACAGCCGTCGATGGCCGCCGATGCCTGGACGAATCCGGTCTACATCCGCTATGCCCTGAAAACGCTACTGGCCTGCATGGTGTGTTATGTCTTTTATTCCGGCGTCGACTGGGAAGGCATCCACACCTGCATGCTCACCTGCGTGATCGTGGCGAATCCCAGTATCGGCTCCTCTTATCAGAAGATGGGGCTGCGTTTCGGCGGTGCGTTTCTCGGCGCGATTCTGGCGCTGCTGTTTACCCTGCTGGTCATGCCATGGCTCGACAATATTGTTGAGCTGCTGTGCGTGCTGGCGCCGATTTTCCTGCTTGGCGCATGGCTGGCGACCAGTTCCGAACGCTCCTCTTACATCGGCACGCAAATGGTCGTCACCTTTGCCCTCGCCACGCTGGAGAACGTGTTTGGCCCCACCTATGACCTGGTAGAAATCCGCGACCGTGCCATTGGGATCCTGATTGGCACCGCCGTCTCTGCGGTGATCTACACCTTTATCTGGCCTGAAAGTGAAGCTCGCGCGCTACCGCAGAAACTGGCGAGTGCGCTGGCGATGATTGCCAAAGCAATGCGCCTGCCACATACCCAGGGCGGCGCGGCGCTCAGCGGTTACCTGCAATTGCGCATCGGCTGCCACGCCGCGTTAAACGCCAGTGAAGAGATGTGCGAACGCGTGGCGCTTGAGCGTCATCTTCCTGTCGATGAACGTGACCGGTTAATCAGCCACAGCCAGGCGGTGATCCGTCAGGGGCGTGAAATCCTCAATACCTGGGATAAACAACCCGACGCACACTACGCCGCCGCACTCGCTGATGCGCTGGACGCCTACGCCAGCGGGCTGCCGCAGAACAGTAGCGTCACACCCACATTGAGCCCGGCTGCGCACGCCAACCCGACCGCGCAGCACATCACTCTTTTACCCGACTGGAGCAACCCGCCGCCCCCAGAGGCCGCGCGGGCGCAAGGAGCTATGCCACAATGACCCGACATTTTTCCCGCTTGCTGATTTGCAGCCTGCTCGGCACCACCACGCTGCTCTCAGGCTGTGCGTTGATCCGCAAAGATGGCACGCCGAGCCCGCAGATCGCCCCCGAGCAAATTAAGCTCGCCGACGACATTCATCTGGCAAGCCAGGGCTGGCCACAAGCGCAATGGTGGAAGCAATTTCACGATCCGCAACTGGATGCGCTGATCGCTAAAACCCTTGCCGGTTCGCATACGCTGGCCGAAGCAAAGCAGCACGAAGAGAAAGCGCAATCGCAGGCTGAACTGCTGGAAGCCGGTTCACGGTTGCAAATGGCGGCGCTGGGTATGCTGAACCGCCAGCGCGTTTCCGCCAGTGGCTTTCTGAGCCCCTACGCCATGGATGCGCCGCGTTTAGGGATGGACGGCCCTTACTATACGGAAGCGACCGTCGGCGTAGTCGCCGGGTTTGATCCCGATTTGTGGGGCGTACATCGTTCAGCCGTGGAAGCCGCCATTGGCGCGAAAAACGCGGCGCTGGCGGAAACCGCCGCCGTCGAACTGTCGCTGACCACCGGCGTCGCCCAGCTTTATTACAGCCAGCAGGCTAACTACCAGATGCTTGATTTGCTGGAGCAGACGCGTGATGTGATTGATTACGCGGTGCAGGCCCATCAAAGCAAAGTGAAGCAGGGGCTGGAGGCGAAAGTACCGTGGCACGGCGCGCGCGCGCAGTTACTGGCGGTGGAAAAACAAATCGCCGCAGTAAAAGGGCAAATCAAAGAGACGCGGGAATCGTTGCGCGCCATCATCGGTGCGACCGATATGCCGGACATCAAACCGGTGGCGCTGCCGCAGGTTGATACCGGGCTGCCATCGTCGCTCTCCTATGAACTGCTCGCTCGTCGCCCGGATCTTCAGGCCATGCGCTGGTATGTACAAGCCTCACTAAGCCAGGTCGATGCCGCACGCGCCCTCTTCTATCCGAGCTTCGATATCAAAGCCTTCTTCGGCTTCGACGCCATCCACCTTGAGGATATGTTCAAAAGCCCGAGCAAGCAGATTAACTTCATCCCCGGCCTGCGTCTGCCGCTGTTTGACGGTGGGCGTCTGAACGCTAATCTGGCGAGCACGCGCGCCAGCAGCAACATGCTGATTGAGCGCTACAACCAGTCGGTGCTCAACGCGGTTCGTGATGTGGCGATTAACGGCTCGCGCCTGCAAACGCTCAACGAACAGCGCGTGATGCAGACCGAACGCGTCGACGCCGCGCGTTACACCCAGGCCGCCGCACAAGCCGCCTACAAGCAAGGCCTTGGCAGCCGCTTGCAGGCAACCGAAGCGCAACTTCCGGTACTGGCGGAACAGATGTCGTTGATGATGCTCGACACCCATCGGATCATTGAGAACATCCAGCTCATTAAATCGCTGGGCGGCGGCTATCAGGCCATTCACCAAAAGTAACCCTCACGCCGCGTGCACCGTCACGCGGCGCCTCTTCGACACGTCAAAACTGACGACAGACTGTTTTTCGTCAGGGTTTTGTCTAAAAAATCCCCGTAATATCCGTGGATACCCACAATAAAAACATGGCATAGAACCTGCATAATGAGGTCGTTATGCGCGTCCGCGCTGATTGAAACTGGAGCAAGACCGATGAAAAAAGTCGTCACGGTTTGCCCGTATTGCGCCTCAGGTTGCAAAATCAACCTGGTGGTCGATAACGGGAAAGTCGTTAAGGCTGAAGCGGCGATGGGGAAAACCAACCAGGGCACGCTGTGCCTGAAGGGTTATTACGGCTGGGATTTTATCAATGATACCCAGATCCTGACTCCGCGCCTGAAAAGCCCAATGATCCGTCGCCAGCGCGGCGGCAAGCTGGAAGCCGTCTCCTGGGACGAAGCCCTGAATTACGTTGCTGACCGCCTGAGCGCGATCAAAGCAAAATATGGCCCAGACGCCATTCAAACGACCGGCTCCTCGCGTGGCACCGGTAATGAAACCAACTATGTGATGCAAAAATTTGCGCGCGCCGTTATTGGTACCAATAACGTCGATTGCTGCGCACGTGTCTGACACGGCCCATCGGTTGCAGGTCTGCACCAGTCGGTCGGTAATGGCGCAATGAGTAATGCCATCACAGAAATTGATAACACGGATCTCGTGTTCATCTTCGGGTATAACCCGGCAGATTCACACCCGATTGTGGCGAATCACGTGATTAACGCCAAACGCAATGGGGCAAAAATTATCGTCTGCGATCCGCGCAAAATTGAAACCGCGCGCATTGCTGATATGCACATCGCATTGAAAAACGGCTCGAACATCGCGCTGCTCAATGCCATCGGGCATGTCATTATCGAAGAAAATCTGTATGACCAGGCGTTCGTTGCGGGTCGTACCGAGGGCTTCGAAGAGTACCGTAAAATTGTTGAAGGCTATACACCGGAGTCCGTCGAGGACATTACCGGCGTGAGCGCGCAGGAAATTCGCCAGTGCGCCCGCATGTATGCTTCCGCGAAAAGCGCGGCGATCCTGTGGGGCATGGGCGTGACTCAGTTCTATCAGGGCGTGGAAACCGTGCGTTCTTTGACCAGCCTGGCGATGCTGACCGGCAACCTTGGGAAACCAAGCGTCGGCGTAAACCCGGTTCGTGGCCAGAACAACGTACAGGGCGCGTGCGATATGGGCGCGCTGCCGGATACTTATCCGGGCTACCAGTACGTCAAATTCCCGGAAAACCGCGAGAAATTCGCCAAAGCCTGGGGCGTTGACAGCCTGCCGGAACACACCGGTTATCGTATCAGCGAGCTGCCGCACCGCGTCGCACATGGTGAAGTACGCGCGGCCTACATTATGGGTGAAGATCCACTCCAGACTGACGCTGAACTCTCTGCCGTGCGTAAAGCGTTCGACGAGCTGGAACTGGTGATTGTGCAGGACATCTTTATGACCAAAACCGCCTCGGCGGCTGACGTCATTCTGCCGTCCACCTCATGGGGTGAGCACGAAGGGGTTTATACCGCGGCTGACCGTGGCTTCCAGCGTTTCTTCAAGGCCGTTGAGCCGAAGTGGGACCTGAAAACCGACTGGCAGATCATCAGTGAAATCGCCACCCGCATGGGCTATCCGATGCACTACAACAACACCCAGGAAATCTGGGATGAGTTGCGTCATCTTTGCCCGGACTTCCTTGGTGCAACCTATGAAAAAATGGGCGAGCTGGGATATGTCATGTGGCCGTGCCGCGATGAATCTGACGCCGACCAGGGAACGTCGTATCTCTTTAAAGAGAAGTTCGACACGCCAAACGGTCTGGCGCAGTTCTTCACCTGCGACTGGGTTGCGCCTATCGACAAACTGACCGACGAGTATCCGATGGTACTCTCCACGGTGCGTGAAGTTGGGCACTACTCCTGCCGTTCAATGACCGGTAACTGTGCGGCACTGGCCGCGCTGGCGGATGAACCGGGCTACGCGCAAATCAACACCGCTGATGCAGCACGCCTCGGCATTGAAGATGAAGCGCTGGTGTGGGTCAATTCACGCAAAGGGAAAATCATTACCCGTGCTCAGGTGAGCGATCGCCCGAACAAAGGCGCGGTGTATATGACCTACCAGTGGTGGATTGGCGCGTGTAACGAGCTGGTGAGTGAAAACTTAAGCCCGATTACCAAGACGCCGGAATATAAGTACTGTGCGGTCAACGTTGAGCCGATTGCGGATCAACAGGCGGCAGAGCAGTATGTGATTCAGGAATACGACAAGCTGAAAGCCCGTCTGCGCGAAAGCGCGTTGGGTTAATGATGGGGAGCCCCCCCTCACCCCGGCCCTCTCCCAAAGGGAGAGGGTGAAAACCGGCGCTGTATTTAAGTACGTGCACCATCGGTTCCCTCTCCCTTTGGGAGAGGGTTAGGGTGAGGGGGCAAACCAACAAAAACGGGGATGAAAATCATCCCCGTTTTTTTATTGGCAAACGTTACATATTCGCTTTCTTATCAAATTTACCGAGCACATCGCGTTCATACGCCAGCGCTTTTTTGCGGTCAAATTTGTGTTCCCACTTGGCGATAACCAGCACCGCCAGGGCATTACCCACCACGTTCAGTGCGGTACGCGCCATGTCGAGGATACGGTCAACACCGGCGATAAACGCCAGACCTTCCAGCGGAATACCCACGCTGCCGAGCGTTGCCAGCAGTACCACAAACGATACGCCCGGTACGCCAGCAATCCCTTTCGAGGTTACCATCAGCGTCAGCACCAGAATAATTTCCTGCCAGATGGAAAGCTCAATGCCGTAAAGCTGCGCGATAAAGATCGCCGCAATACTCTGGTACAGCGTTGAGCCATCCAGGTTGAAGGAGTAGCCGGTCGGAACGACGAAGCTGGTGATCGCCGGCGGCGCCCCATAGGCTTCCATCTTCTCGATGATACGCGGCAGCACGCTCTCGGAACTCGCGGTGGAGTACGCCAGAATCAGCTCATCTTTGAGGATGAGGATCAGCGTCCAGATGCTCAGTTTACACATGCGTGCAACCGCACCCAGCACCACCAGCGCGAAGAACAGAATCGCGGCATAAACCAGAATCACCAGCTTCGCCAGTGGCCACAGTGAAGCGAACCCAAAGTTTGCCACCGTCACCGAGATCAGTGCGAAGACCCCCACCGGTGCATAACGCATCACCATATGGGTCACTTTAAACATGGTTTCGGAGATAGAACGGAAAACGGTAACCAGCGGTTCACGATGCGTTGCAGGAAGAGAGGAAAGGCCCAGACCAAACAGCACCGAGAAGAAGATGATTGGCAACATGTCGCCCTTCGCCATCGACGCGATGATATTGGTCGGCACCAGTGAAAGAATGGTGCCCATCAGGCCATGCGCATGGCTCTGTACATCCGCCGTGGTGCTTTGGTATTTCGAAATATCCACCGTCGCCAGTTGCGACATATCAATGCCCGCGCCCGGCTGGAAGACGTTGGCAAGCGTAATCCCGAGGATAATCGCCACCGTGGTGATCACTTCGAAATAGATAATGGTTTTTGCGCCAATACGGCCAAGCTGTTTGGCATCGCCCACGCCCGCAATCCCCACGATAAGCGTGGAAATCACAATCGGTACGACAATCATTTTAATCAGATGGATAAAGATATCACCCGCCGGTGATAAGAGGTTAGCAATCAGCCATTCACGGCTATCACTATGATAATGCAGGTAACTACCCAGCAGGATGCCCAGAATAAGGGCAATCAAAATCTGCCAGGCGAGGCTGATTCTCGTTTTTTTCATAACAACAGACTTCCTCAATGAAAGCTATCATTCCAAAAGGGAATGACATCTACTTGAAAGGGATGATTTGTGTTGCGTTTGTTTATGGGGTTTTTTAACGCGCAGTATCAGTATCATCTGGACGGTATCTTGCGCAACCCTTTAAGAACAGGGCTTTTCACTTCAAACATGCATATTCTCATTAATTTCTACCAATAAACTATTATAAGTTTTTGTTATAAATAATATTTTTTTGACACAATTTTCATAAATAACTCCTGGCAATTATTTCCCTTCAAAGAATCGAATGCACATTATTTGAACAATCCTAATAATGCGTGATCTGCCGCCCAAATAGTAAACAAAGCTCGCAATACCCCTACAATTAACTTTTTGGCGACATATTATTAACATCTTACAAGGAGAAAAAAAGCATGAGCCAAATACATAAACACACCATTCCTGCGAACATTGCAGATCGTTGCCTGATCAACCCGGAGCAATACCAGCAGAGATACCAGCTCTCTATCTCCGACCCTGACGCATTCTGGGGAGAAGAAGGCAAAATTCTCGACTGGATGAAACCGTATACCAGGGTTAAGAACACCTCGTTTGCGCCGGGCAACATCTCCATCAAATGGTATGAAGATGGCACCCTGAACCTGGCGGCGAACTGCCTCGACCGACATCTGCACGCGCGCGGCGACCAGACCGCCATTATCTGGGAAGGCGACGACGCCAGCCAGAGCAAAAATATCACCTATAAAGAGCTACATCGCGACGTCTGCCGCTTCGCTAACGTCCTGCTTTCGCTGGGCATTAAGAAAGGCGATGTGGTCGCGATTTACATGCCAATGGTGCCGGAAGCCGCAGTCGCCATGCTGGCCTGCGCCCGCATTGGTGCAGTGCACTCGGTTATCTTCGGCGGCTTCTCACCGGAAGCGGTGGCCGGGCGTATTATCGACTCCAGTTCACGCCTGGTGATCACCGCTGACGAAGGCGTGCGCGCCGGGCGCGGGATCCCGCTGAAGAAAAACGTCGATGACGCGCTGAAAAACCCGAACGTCAAAACCATTGAAAACGTGGTGGTGCTGAAGCGCACCGGCGGCAAGATTGACTGGCATGAAGGCCGCGACCTGTGGTGGAGCGACCTGATCGAAAAAGCCGACGACCAGCACCAGCCAGAAGAGATGAACGCCGAAGACCCGCTGTTTATTCTCTATACCTCCGGTTCAACCGGCAAACCCAAAGGCGTGCTGCACACTACCGGCGGTTATCTGGTTTATGCGGCAACGACGTTCAAATATGCGTTTGATTACCATCCGGGTGACATCTACTGGTGTACCGCGGATGTGGGCTGGGTTACCGGCCACAGCTACCTGCTTTACGGGCCGCTGGCCTGCGGAGCGACTACGCTGATGTTCGAAGGTGTGCCAAACTCACCGACCCCGGCGCGTATGTGTCAGGTCGTCGACAAACACAAAGTTAACATTCTCTATACTGCGCCAACGGCGATCCGCGCCCTGATGGCGGAAGGCGATAAGGCGATTGAAGGTACCGATCGCTCTTCCCTGCGCATTCTCGGTTCCGTCGGCGAGCCGATTAACCCGGAAGCGTGGGAGTGGTACTGGAAGAAAATCGGCAAAGAGAAATGCCCGGTGATCGACACCTGGTGGCAGACAGAAACCGGTGGCTTCATGATCACCCCGCTGCCGGGCGCGACTGAACTGAAAGCCGGTTCCGCCAGCCGTCCGTTCTTCGGCGTACAGCCTGCGCTGGTGGATAACGAAGGGAATCCGCAGGAAGGCGCAACCGAAGGCAATCTGGTGATCACCGATTCCTGGCCGGGACAGGCGCGTACGCTGTTTGGCGATCACGAGCGCTTTGAGCAGACCTACTTCTCCACCTTCAAAAATATGTATTTCAGCGGTGACGGCGCGCGTCGCGACGAAGATGGTTATTACTGGATTACGGGGCGCGTTGATGACGTACTGAACGTCTCCGGCCACCGTCTGGGTACGGCAGAAATCGAATCGGCGTTGGTGTCGCATCCGAAAGTCGCAGAAGCGGCAGTGGTCGGCATTCCACACAACATTAAAGGCCAGGCGATTTATGCCTACGTGACGCTGAATCATGGTGAAGAACCGACGCCGGCGCTGTACACCGAAGTGCGTAACTGGGTGCGTAAAGAGATTGGCCCGCTGGCGACGCCGGACGTGCTGCACTGGACGGATTCGCTGCCAAAAACGCGTTCGGGCAAAATCATGCGCCGTATTCTGCGCAAAATTGCTGCGGGTGATACCAGTAACCTCGGCGACACCTCAACGCTCGCCGATCCGGGCGTGGTAGACAAACTGCTCGAAGAGAAGCAGGCGATCACCATGCCTTCATAACTTAGCCTTTCTCCCTCTCCCCGTGGGAGAGGGGCGGGGTGAGGGCCGTCATGGGCACCTTTCCCCCTCACCCTAACCCTCTCCCTTAAGGGAGAGGGAATTAAAACATCCCAACCCTACCTCTGGAGACTCTGTGATGAATGACACCATTTATCAGCGGATAGAAGACAGTGCGCGTTTCAGGGAGTTAGTCGAAAAACGGCAACGGTTTGCCACCATTCTGTCGATTATCATGCTGGCAGTTTACATCAGCTTTATTCTTCTGATTGCCTTCGCGCCTGGCTGGCTGGGTACGCCGCTGCATGCGGGAACCAGCGTGACCCGGGGGATTCCGATTGGCGTGGGCGTGATTCTTATCTCCTTTGTTCTGACCGGTATTTATATCTGGCGCGCGAACGGTGAGTTCGATCGTCTTAACAACGCGGTACTGCACGAGGTAAAAGCATCATGAAGCGAGTCCTGACGGCGCTTGCCGCCACACTACCCTTCGCCGCTAACGCAGCCGATGCTATCAGCGGTGCCGTACAACGCCAGCCAACCAACTGGCAGGCGATTATTATGTTTTTAATTTTCGTCGTGTTTACGCTTGGGATTACCTACTGGGCCTCTAAACGCGTACGTTCGCGTAATGACTACTACACCGCTGGCGGCAACATCACCGGTTTCCAGAACGGTCTGGCGATTGCGGGCGATTATATGTCTGCCGCCTCATTCCTGGGAATTTCCGCACTGGTCTTTACCTCTGGCTACGACGGGCTGATTTACTCGCTCGGCTTCCTGGTAGGTTGGCCCATCATTCTGTTCCTGATTGCCGAACGTCTGCGTAACCTGGGCCGCTATACCTTTGCCGATGTGGCCTCCTATCGCCTGAAGCAGGGCCCCATTCGTATTCTTTCCGCCTGTGGCTCGCTGGTGGTAGTTGCGCTGTACCTCATCGCCCAGATGGTTGGTGCGGGTAAACTGATTGAGCTGCTGTTCGGACTGAACTACCACATCGCGGTCGTGCTGGTGGGCGTGCTGATGATGATGTACGTGCTGTTTGGCGGCATGCTCGCCACCACATGGGTACAGATTATCAAAGCCGTTCTGCTGCTGTTTGGCGCGAGCTTTATGGCCTTTATGGTGATGAAACACGTGGGCTTCAGCTTCAATAACCTGTTCACTGAAGCCATGGCGGTTCACCCGAAAGGTGAAGCCATCATGAGCCCTGGCGGGCTGGTGAAAGATCCGATTTCCGCGCTGTCGTTGGGCCTTGGCCTGATGTTCGGAACAGCGGGGCTGCCACATATTCTGATGCGCTTCTTCACGGTTAGCGATGCCCGCGAAGCGCGTAAAAGCGTATTCTACGCCACCGGCTTTATGGGTTACTTCTACATCCTGACCTTTATCATCGGCTTTGGCGCTATCATGCTGGTGGGGGCGAACCCGGTCTATAAAGATGCGGCAGGCGCGCTGATCGGCGGTAACAACATGGCGGCGGTTCACCTGGCAAATGCGGTCGGCGGTAACCTGTTCCTCGGCTTTATCTCCGCTGTGGCCTTCGCCACCATTCTGGCGGTCGTCGCTGGCCTGACGCTGGCAGGTGCTTCTGCGGTGTCGCATGACCTTTACGCTAACGTCTTCCGTAAAGGCGCCACCGAGCGTGAAGAGCTGCGCGTATCGAAAATCACCGTACTGATTTTGGGCGTGATTGCTATCGTGCTGGGCGTGCTGTTTGAAAACCAGAACATCGCCTTCATGGTTGGCCTGGCATTTGCCATTGCCGCCAGCTGCAACTTCCCCATCATCCTGCTCTCCATGTACTGGTCAAAACTGACCACCCGTGGCGCCATGATGGGCGGATGGCTGGGCCTGCTGACCGCGGTGGTGCTGATGATCCTCGGCCCAACCATTTGGGTGCAGATCCTCGGCCACGAAAAAGCCATCTTCCCGTACGAATACCCGGCACTGTTCTCCATCACCGTGGCATTCCTGGGGATTTGGTTCTTCTCGGCAACCGACAACTCTGCTGAGGGTAACCTTGAGCGCGAGCAGTTCCGCGCCCAGTTTATCCGTTCACAAACCGGCCTCGGCGTCGAGCAGGGGCGTGCGCATTAACAGTAGATTCCCCGGTCGCAAGGCCGGGGAAACCCGCATCCTACACCACACTCCCCCACACCAGTTGCCCTTTATGGAACGTCGCCGTGCGCGGTGAAATACGCGCGACCGCCTCGGCGGAACAGGAGGCGTCCACCAGCACAAAGCTGGCGTCATCCTGGGCTTTTGGCCAGACACGCTCGCCCTTTTCATTGAGTGGCAACACATCACCCGTAGCTAAAAACAGCGAACGGGACAAATTCTGTTCGTTAGGGCGAATATAGAGCTGCGCATACAGATTGGCTTTTTCCAGCATGTCACCCAGGCCGTAAGGCGACCAGTAGTCGATAACGCTGTCAGTGCCGGTCATCACTTTCACGCCTTTGTCGTGCAACTGTTTGAGCGGCATATGCAACGTGCCAATCGGCACCGTCGAGGCGATAGAAATTTGCTGCGCCATCATGCGGTGCGCCAGTTCATCCACCTGTTGCGCGTTGAGCGTTGCCAGCGCAAAAGCGTGGCTGATGGTCAGCTTGCCTTTCAGTTGCGGCGTTTTCTCTACGGTTTCAACCATATAATTGATGGCCGCCACGCCCGCTGGCGTAGTTTCGTGCAGGTGTATATCGACGCCTTTGTCGTAATCCAGCGCAATCTGGAACATGGTGTCGAGGGATTTTTCCATCGCGCCATCGACGCTGGTGGGATCCAGCCCGCCGACGTAATGCGCCCCCGCCTGCATCGCTTCGCGCATTAAGGGTTCCGATTTCGACAGCAGCAAACCGTGCTGCGGGAAGGCGACAATTTCACACTCGAAGCCCGCCTGACGCCGCGCCAGCACCGCCTGCAGGTTTTGCAGATTTTTCAGGCCGGAAACCGGTTCGATATTGCAGTGGCTGCGGGCAATGGTGGTGCCTTTCGACTGCAAGAGATCGATCAGTTTTTCCGCCCGCTCCTGCGTGTACGGTTGCAGTTCCGGCAGCATTTTCTGCTCGAGCGCGATCATGTCCTGAATGGTGGTGCCCGCCGGGCGATTGAGCGAGCGCCACGGCCCGCCGTAAAAGGTTTTGTCGAGATGAATATGCATATCGCGGGTAGTGGGCAGCATCAACTTACCACCTGCGTCATAGTGCGGCAGCGTGGCGTCCGGATGCTGCTTGTTCTCGCGCAGGGCAACAATTTTGCCGTTCTGAATTTCCACGGTCTGGCGCGCCGTACGGGTCTGCACTGCCACACCGTTTTCATAATCAAAACCGGTTTCCAGCAGCACGTTGTCGAGATAGTAGTGCGGGTCAGTGATTTTCATGGTGTTATTCGCTTCGCAGTGGGTGGTGCCAGAGACCGCCGCATGGGCAAGCGGCACAGACGTACCAAACAGCGCAGCGGCGGTGACCATCTTACCGCTCTGGCTCAGAAACTCACGGCGGCTATTATTTTCTTTCATCTTACGTCCTTAGGTTTTAATAATATGGGTGCCCGTTTCGCCGCGCAGTGCCGCTGGCAGGCATTCCGGCGTGGTGATAATCACTTCTTTGCCGCCCTGTTCCAGGAACGTCAGGCTGGCGATGATTTTTGGCAACATGCTGCCAGGCGGGAAATGCCCTTCCTGCATATAGCGGGTCATGGTGGCAATATCCACCCGATCCAGCGCCTGCTGCTGCGGCTTGCCAAAGTGAATACACACTTTTTCCACGCCGGTGGTGATCACTAAAATGTCGGCGTGAATTTCGCGCGCCAGCAGCGCAGTGGAGAGATCTTTGTCGATAACCGCGTCCACGCTTTGGTAATCGCCTGCTTCTGTACGCACCACGGGAATGCCACCGCCTCCCGCGCCAATCACCACAAAGCCCTGTTGGATCAGCGCCTTAATGGCGGGTGCTTCGACAATACGTTTGGGTTCCGGCGAGGCAACAACCCGGCGATAGCCCCGTCCGGCATCTTCAACAAAATGCCAGTCAGGATTTGCCTCTTGTAATTCGTCACGCTGGGTTTCACTAAAGAATGCACCGATGGGCTTGGTGGGATGAGCAAATCCAGGATCGTTTTTATCCACTTCGACCTGAGTCACCACGGTGACGGCTTTTTTCTCGCCGTGACGGGCCAGCCGGTTGTTCAGCGCCTGTTGGATCAGGTAGCCAATACCACCTTGCGTATCCGCCACGCAGTTCGCCAGTGGCGTTAAGGGCAGCCCTTCGCGCTCGTGAGCAATCTCCGCGCGGCGTAAATCCAGCCCGACCTGTGGCCCGTTACCGTGGGTCAGCACAATGTCGTAATCGGAAGCCAGCATTTCCAGCACCGTATCGGCGACGGCTTTCACCGCCTCCGCCTGATGCTCAATCGACTGACTGGCGTTATCTTTGATAATGCTGTTGCCACCAATGGCAACGACCACAAGCTCTTTCATATTGTTATGTCCGCTACAGAAGGTGATGGGGTTATGACCAACGTCAGACTGCCTGATGCGCTACGCTTATCAGGCCTACAAATTCTGTTGCTATCCGGCAATGGTGAAAAATGCCTGATGCGACGCTCGCGCGTCTTATCAGGCCTACAAATTCTCGTGGCATTTGTAGGCCGGATAAGGCGTTCACGCCGCCTCCGGCATGAACATCTCAGTCAGACGCCGTAACGTTCGCACCAGCCAAGAATGGCTTTCTCGAAGCAGGCGAATGGTGGATGCACGATGCCCGCACCAATCATGCCGACGCCCGCATCTTTATGCGCGATGGCGGTGTTGATCACCGGCAGAATGCCGCTGCTACCCACGCGGGTAATGTCGATTGCCGACGGCACGCCCATAAAACCGAGCAGCGGAATGGTGACGTTGGGGTTTTCACCGAGGGTGATTTCCCGCATCTGGCGGGAGAAATCGATAGCTTCCTCCACCGTACCGCCCACCAGCGCGACGATGGCGGGCGCGGTCGCCATGGCAAATCCACCAATGCCGTAGGTTTCGGTGATGGCGCTGTCACCGATATCCAGCCCTGAATCTTCCGGCTTATACCCGGCAAACATCGGGCCAATCACCTGCTGTGCCGGGCCGGTAAACCATTGCCCCGGCAGGCCGCTGACCCGCAGGCCGAACTCGACGCCGTTACGCGCCATGGTGGTCACCACGGTGCTGTATTCGATGCCGTGCGCCGCATCCATCGCCGCTTTACACATCGCCATCCACGTCGGGCCGGAGAAGTAGTCGCTGCTGGCGACAAACTCAAACACTTCGCGCTGCTGCTCAACGGAATAACCGGCCTGAATAATCCCCGGCGTCAGCGCCTGAATCAGCAGCGTCGTTCCGGCGTTGTTGCGGTTATGGCACTCATCGCCCATATGCAGCGCCTGCGCCAGCATTAAGCGCAGATCGATCTCACCGATAATTTTCATCGCGTCGCGCAGCATGGGCCCCTGCACATCGCGCATCCACTTGAGACGGTCAATCACGCTCTGGTCGTTGGCGCCCATGCGCAAAATCTTCGCCATCTGCTCGCTCATGTTGGTGTACGCGAGGTTGCCGTAGGTTTTGTTTTTCACGATGTGCATAAACATCGAGGCCGAGGTGACGCCCGCCATCGACCCCACGCAGTCATGTTCGTGGCACGGCGAGAAAGTAATCTCTCCGGAGGCCGCCAGTTCAGCCGCTTCGTCGAGATCTTTCGCCAGCCCTTCAAACACCAGCGCCCCGGTGACCGCGCCTTTCATCGCGCCGCACATTTTGTCCCAGGTGACCGGCGGCCCGGCGTGAAGAATGGTTTTCGGCGTCATGCCTGGCACCACGTTAATCGCCTGATCAAAGCCAATCAAAACCGGATGCGACTGGATAATGCGCTCCAGCGCATGCTGGTTAGCGGCGGCGATTTTGTCTGCCAGCGGCGAAGCGGCAATGTTGTCCAGCGCCTGCACCACCTGCATATTGCCCTGCCCCGGCGGCGTCCAGTCGAGCTGGGTCACTTCAACATGCTGCTTTTTCAGGTCATCGCTAAACATGGCAATACCGACGTTAATAACGTTCAACGGTTGGCTAAACAGTGACGGGCTCATCAGGCTTCCTCCCCTTTGCAGATAAATTCACGCGCCAGCAATCCGGTATTGGTGCTGCTGCTGGCCAGAATCACGCCGGCATCAAGCAACATCTGGCTCTGTTGTGCTAACGATGGCGTATCAAGATCGGTGCCCAGCACATAGGCGAGAATGATCAATTCACGGCCTTCGGCAGCGGCGATCGCTTTCGCTTCTTTGATCGCGTCGATGGTGGAGCCGACCGGATCTTCATGCGATCCAAATCCGAGCACGAAATCCATCACGATCACCGCCACTTCCGGATCGCGCGCTTCTTCGAGCAAGCGGCTGATGCGATTGGTCGGGTCAATCATTGGGTGCGGCTTGCCGTTGGTAAAATCATCATCGCCAAAGTCGAGGAAGGTGTGTTTGATGCTGCGGTTGATATCTTTCAGGCGGAATTCAGGATCGGGCTGGATATTGCTGTAGACATCGCCGTGTTTTTCCATCACCGCGAACATTGTTTCGTCACACAGCGTGCCGCCGCAGAACAGCCCACGAATGTATTTTTGCTGGGGTTGCAGGCGAGTACGCACGTCCGCAATCAACGACCGGTTAAGCGAATGCAGGTCGAGCTTTTCTTGTTTCACGCCGGAGAGCAGCACCGCTTTCAGCGCCGCTTCTTTGGTGCCGCGGGCAAACTGTAGCCCCGGCTCATCAGCGGATGTTTCGCCACGACCGAGGAAGCAAACCACCACCGGTTTGCGGCAGGCGCGCGCACGTTCCAGCACTTTGCGGGCCACCGCAGGCGCTGGCGGTTTAGAAATTAAGGCGATGATTTCCGTTTGTGGATCGTTTTCTAACATGCCGATGGCATCGAGCATCATCAGGCCGCCAATTTTCTCACTCAGATCACGCCCGCCGGTGCCAACCAGTTGTGAAACGCCGCCGCCAAAGTCATGAATGCGGACACTCAGTTCCTGGCTACCGGTGCCAGATGCACCAACTATACCGATGTTGCCGCGACGCACAGCGTTACCAAAGCAGAGCGCCGCGCCGTTAATAATCGCCGTGCCGCAGTCAGGCCCCATCATCAGCAGCCCTTTTTCGTGGGCCAGTTGCTTGAGCGCCAGTTCATCTTCAACTGAGACGTTATCAGAAAACAGCATCACATTGAGGTCGTTTTGCAGCGCCTGACGCGCTTCGCGGGCGGCAAACAGACCGTTAACGGAAATCACCGCCAGGTTACTTGCCGGAATATGCTTTTTGGCGCTGGCAATAGTGGCATAGCGCGCTTCATGCGAGCCACTTTGCGCTTTGGTATTGAACAGTTCTTCAATCTCAGCCAGCAACTGTTCGTTGTCCGCGCCTGTTTTGCCGTTGATGACAATCATCAGGTCGCCGTTTTTCGCCTGTTCCAGCTCCGGCGTCAGCAGTCCTAAATTCTTCAGCACGCCTTTGTTCATTTCCGTCGCCATCGCCACAAATGCCTGCTCGACGCCGTCGAGTTTATTTGCGCGCGTGGAGATGGACATCAGCGAGACAGAATCAAAATAAGTATTCGGTTTAATGACTATTTTAACTGACATAATTCCCTCCGTAGGTTTGGCTCAGCGCACAGCCATCGGCCATGCCAAACAGCATGTCGCAGCCGGAACTGGAGCCAATACTTTTAATATCCGCGATGTTCTTTTCCGATAATTGCCTGGGGTCATTAATCAGGCTGGCAATAAACGCATAAATATTTTCACGATAACGATAATCGAATGCCGCCTCGAGCGTCGTGGCACTCAGGCTTGTTGTATTTTTTTCGGCACACGCCAGGGCCGATATAAATTCATCACGCAGATGCGCTGCCGGGTGACCAGGAATAAAGAGAATTGCACTCATTCCCACCAGATAATCATCGGAAGACGGCGTAAGCCCGATGCCCAAACCTATCATCTGTGTAACGGCGGACGTGATATTTAAATTACCACGCAGCGCCTTAAATAGTATTTCCCGGTTACGCTGCAATTGCTCAGATATCGCCTGATAAAAAGGGTTATTTCCGCCTCCCAGAAAAAGCGTGTCATGCTTTTGTAGTTGCTGCAAAATTATATCGCGCAATTTAAGCCACGGAATCTGGCGAAAACGTTCGCGACTTAGCGTTAAATCTGGCGGCTGCCAGCAGCGGCATGACAGCGTATCAATTTTCAGTTTATCAGCAACCATGACGCCATGATGATGCAACTCAATCGACTGGCCAGGCTGGAATGAAGCATCAAAGTGAGTGAGCGCTAACCTACAGCTATTTGGGGCGTTATCACAGCTTTCACTCAGCAGTGTCAACCATCGCCGCCGGGCAGGAAGCCAGAGATTAACCGCCCGATTAAATACCTGTGCAATCTGCCCTGAACCCCGTTCGGCCAGAAAACCTGCATCTGCCGTTAGCGCCTGCACACACCGGTATAGTGGTGTGTTAATGGCGATTCTCCTTCGTTATGCACCCGCCGCAATCAGCAGTTCGGCAATTTCAGAAAAACCTTTTTCGCGCGCCAGTTCGAGTGGCGTTTTACCGTATTTATCGGTCATATGCGGGCTGGCACCGTGTTGCAGTAAAAGACGTACAATTGCCTGCTGCGTTTCACCGCCATCATTAAACACAATAGCTTCCAGCAGCGGCGTCCAGCCAACATAATTGGTCTGATTAACGTTAATATCAGTGCGGGTTAATAATTCGCGTACAATATTGATATGGCCTTTTTCGCAGGCGGGCGTCAGCCCCACGCCGCCAAAACGCGTTAAACGGTTGAGATCGGGATTGGCGGGCAGAATTAAATTCAAAAGCGTTAAATCATTATTCAGGCAACTCAGCAGAAAAGGATTAGCACAGATGTTATCCTGCATATTAATATCTGCACCTGCATCTATTAATATTTGCACGCAGTCATAATGTTTATTCAGGCTCGCAAGAATAATGGCGGTTTGCTTCGTTCTATTACGTGTATTAACATCAACACCCTGCCGCAAACAGTTTCTGAGCGCATCAACATTTCCATGTTGGGCTGCCAGCAAAAACTCACTCGCCAAATTATTCGTGGTCATAAATATTCCCCCAGCTGATGATGTGGCTGTTTGATCCATAATTCGAGGATAGCAATGAAACTTCAGGAAAAGAAGGCGGTTAAATTTAATTCGCCATAACACGCCTTATTATTGAAAGTAATTCAACAATGGAGGCAGAGTGTGCGTTAACACACTGTTTGTTCCTTTACCTCTATACCCCTTAACTCAACCGGGTTTTATTTCGATATAGTTCCGAAACGAAACCAACACATTCAGTAAACATGATATTGGGGGGCACCATGAACGGACTCACCGCAACAGGTATCACCGTCGGTATTTGCGCAGGGCTCTGGCAAATGGTGGCCTCCAGGGTCGGAATGACGCCAGGTTGGGAGTTATTAGGCACAACGGGTTTTGTCTCGTTTTGTAGTTTCTATGCGGCTGGCGGCGGAAAAGCCGGATTTACGAAAAGCCTGTTCGTTAACGTCTCCGGGGCGATATGGGCTTCTCTGGCCGCGCTGGCGACGGGCTGGTTAGCCACCACGTCCGGGCTTTCGCCGTGGTTGGCTGGCGTGATAATGACTATTCCTTTCTCAGCGGCGATCGTCTGGCAGGGGCGCTTCTGGCTGACCTCGTTTATTCCCGGCGGCTTTCTTGGCATGACGCTTTTTTTCGCCACCGGGCTTAACTGGGCCGTTGCGCTGTCCGGTTTTATCGTCGGGAACGGCATCGGACTCATCTCGGAATATACCGGGCGCAGGCTGAGTGAAGCCACCTCAAAAGAGAAGGTGTAATCAGTTTTAAAAGTTATTCAAAAGTGATTGTCACTTTGCCCTGAGAATCACTACAGTAAAACAGGAGCATAATGCGGTAACCGGAGCAGGAAAATGAACTCAATTTTTACGGAAGAAAACCTGCTGGCGTTTACCACCGCCGCACGTTACGGCAGCTTTAGTAAAGCGGCGGAGGAGTTAGGGCTGACGACTTCCGCCATCAGCTACACGATTCGCAGGATGGAAACCGGCCTTGATGTGGTGCTGTTTACCCGTAATACCCGCAGCATAGAACTGACGGAATCCGGGCGCTACTTTCTGCGTAAAGCGAGCGATCTGCTCAATGACTTTCACGCCATTCGCCGCAGTATTGATACCATCGCCCAGGGAATAGAGACAAGAATTCGCATTTGTATCAACCAGTTGCTTTATACACCGGAACATACCGCCCGCTTGCTTCAGGGGTTGAAAAAGCAATTTCCCACTTGCCAGATTACCGTCACCACGGAAGTGTATAACGGCGTCTGGGATGCGATGATCAATAACCAGGCCAGCATTGCTATCGGCGCGCCGGATACCCTGCTCGACGGCGGCGGCATTGATTACACCGAAATTGGCGCGATTCGTTGGGTTTTCGCCATCGCCCCCGATCATCCCCTGGCCTTTATGCCGGAGCCCATCGCCGAAAGTCAGCTACGCCTTTATCCCAATATCATGGTGGAAGATACCGCGCATACCATCAATAAGAAGGTAGGCTGGCTGCTGCACGGTCAGGAATCGGTGCTGGTGCCTGATTTCAACACCAAATGCCAGTGCCAGATCCTCGGCGCTGGAATCGGTTTTTTACCTGACTACATGGTGCGTAAAGCAGCAGAACAATCACTGCTGGTCACCCGACAAATCCATAACCCACGTCAGGATTCTCGTATGCTGCTGGCGACGCGCCACTCCGCCACCGGACAGGTAACACTGTGGATTAAAAAAGAGTTCGCTCCCGGCGGGATTTTGAGCGGAATTTATCAAGACCTTTTACATAGAGAGAACTGATTCGATGGGACTTTGCGATCGTCCAGCATATCCCACTGATTTTCGTGTTGTTCAAAAATCACATTTTCACGCCCGTCTGGTGACTGAAATCACGCTTTGTAGCTGTTAAAAAACGATCTGCATCACATTGATTTTCATCAATTCGCTATCTCTATCACACTATTTACCCCTTCTACACTTCTCCGCTCTTCTTCATCCTTCCCACAGACGACTTTTCGCGAGCCGCTCCCTATTCTTACCCCATCGACAAACTGTCAGCGAAACGGCTCAAACGCGCCGGGTTTAGCAACATCGACAAAAACAGCGGGCTGCCTGCGGGCGGCGTGTCCAGCCAGCGGTCGAGCGTGTCGGCATAACGCAGCAGCGCGTTCTGCTGTTCGGCAAGTACGCTGGCGGAGGGCTCACTACCGTAATGATCGTGCCAGGTGAGCAGCGTCACGCTGGCAGCGACGCGAGAAAACATCTGGCTGTAGACCTCGGCGCTACGCCAGGCGGCAAGAAGTTGTTCCAGCGTATCGTTCGGGCAGGTGATGCGCGGCATGAGCGCCCGCAGACTTTGCACAGCGTTGGCGGCGAGGAAGCAGGCGGTCTCTTTCTCAAGGGCGATCAGCTCGCGCTGCTCATTACCAAGCGACGGATCGTCGGTGGGCATCAGCGGCTGGTAAGCCTGCATCCAGTTGGCGCTGCGGGTATCCATGTGCAGCAACTGCTGCGCCTGGGCGAGGCTTTCGGGGATTTGGCTTTGATAGTGCATACGCCGCCCCAGCAGGTTGGGCGTTTTGCACAGCCAGTCATAGCTGGTATGCAGCAGGGCGGCGAGACGCTGTTTATCCTGTGCGGAACGGAAACGAAGCTGTTGCTGCTCAGCCCAGCGTTCGAAGGTGGTAAGCGCGCCCTCCTGAAGTTGATTCGCCGCCGACAGGCCAAGCAGATTGATGGCGTTGAAGGAGTCCATCACCCGGCTGTCGGGCAGCCACTGCCAGCTGACGCGGGAAGTGATGGCTTCCACTTCATTTTCCGCCACGCTCAGCGCCCAGCTCAGGCGACCGCTGATTTCATCAGCGAGATAGCACGGCAGCGCCGTCCAGCCGTAGCCGGTGCCGAAGAGGTCAAACTCGATCCACTTATTGTGGCCTGGCAGCGTGGCGATATTGGGATGGTTGGCGAAGCCGGGGTGGTAATCCAGCTCGGTGGCTTTGATGGAGGCGCGCACATCGCCCGGCAGCGTCGCGAGAATGCTCGAGAGCTGCTGGCGCGGCCAGCTGTCATCAATGAAGTCGCGCAAAACCAGCTTTTTTCCCTGCCCGCGCAGCAGGCTCCAGACGGAATGCAGGCTGTGCTGCCAGCCGGAGGTCTGAAACGCGGGCGTTGTCAGGCTAAGAATTAAACCGCTCAGATGCGGCAACGCCTGTAATAACGGATGCATGATTGCCGCATAAAACTGCGGCCAGAAATCGGGCGCGCTTTTTTCATCGAATGCCATCTCGGGAAATTTGCGCTTAATAATGTCATCCGTCGGCGCGGCTTCGCCCTGAAGCCAAAAAGATAAATTATTGTCGGCCAGATAACGGTCAACGCGTTTTAAATACAGCAGCGCGTAATTTTGCTGATGAATAAGGTTCTCGACATTCAGTTTCTGACTCAATGGCGAGGGCGTAGCCAGAATAGAAAGCAGTTCCTGTTGGTGCAGGATTATCCCGGTGAAACCATGCTGTTTCGCACTCTGCACACCCTGAATAAACCAGGGCCAGTGCCAGATAAAGGTGCTATTCAGTTCCATCAACTGGTGGGGAATACGTTTCATCGCGACATCCTGCCGTTATTTGGTCGTTTATCATAATCGAGGACACAATGAAAAAATATGCGCTGGTCGGCACGGGAGGACGTGCAGGTTTATATATTTCGGCTATCGGCGGTCAATGGCGCGAGAATGCCAAACTGGTGGCCTTTTGCGATACCAATCAGACGCGTATGAATTACGCTAATACGCTGCTGCAAAAGGAAGGTGCCGCGCCCGTTTCCACCTGGAAAGCCGCGCAGTTTGAAGAGATGATCCGCGAAACCCGTCCGGATATTATTATCGTCACGACCATGGATCGCACCCATGATGATTATATTGTGCGGGCGCTGCACGCGGGCTGTGATGTGATCACCGAAAAACCGATGACCATCGATGAGAAGCGAGCCCTGCGCATTCTGGATGCCATCGAAGAAACCGGGCATACCGTGCGCGTGGCGTTCAACTATCGCTACGCGCCGCATCACAGCAAGATACGCGAGCTGCTGATGCAGGGGGTGATTGGTCAGGTCACATCGGTACACTTCGAGTGGCTGCTCAATACCGAGCACGGGGCAGATTATTTCCGTCGCTGGCATCGGGAAAAACGCAACAGCGGCGGCCTGCTGGTGCATAAATCCACTCACCATTTCGATCTGATGAACTTCTGGCTGGTGAGCTACCCGGAACGCGTTTATGCCGAAGGCAGCCTGCAATTCTACGGCAAAGAGAACGCCGAAAAACGCGGTGTGACGCAGTTCTATCCACGCACTCACGGCTACGCGGAAGCGAAAAATGATCCGTTTGCGCTGGAAATGGCGGAAAACCCGCAGCTTAAAGCGCTCTATCTGGACGCCGAACATGAAGATAACTATTTCCGCGATCAGAGCGTTTTTAGCGATGGGATTACCATCGAAGACACCCTGTCGGTGCTGGTGAAATACCAGAATCAGGTGCAGCTCACCTACTCCCTGAACGCTTACTTGCCGTGGGAAGGTTTGAACGTGGTGTTCAACGGCACCGAAGGGCGTCTGGAGATGAAAATTATCGAGAAATCCTACGTTAACGCGGGCGGCAAACGCGAGAACGAAGGCAGTCTTGAGCAGTGTGATATCACCGTCTTCCCGATGTTTGCCGAACCGTGGAAAGCGGATTTCACCCTTGGCGAAGGCGGCCACGGTGGTGGCGATAACGCGATGCTGGCGGATCTTTTCGGTGTGCCGGGCAACGACCCGCTGCAACGCGCCGCCGACCACCGTGCCGGGGCGATGTCGATTCTCACCGGGATTGCCGGGAATATTTCGATGCTGCAGCAGCGCCCGGTCAATTTCCGGGAGTTTGACCTGGTTTCACGTCTGATGAAACACGCCCGGGATGGCAAAGCTTAAGTCTTGCTGAGAGGGATGGTCACAACGGAAACACAGAGGTGAAAATTCGGATTTCATCAATCGAGAAAACAAAGGCGCAGGGAGTAGAATGCGTGTGGGTGCTTGAGGCTATCTGTCTCAGGCATTTGCAGGACGGCAGATAGAGAAAAGCCCCGAGTGATTTTTCAATCAACCCGAGGCCCACTATATGCTCCACACATATAGACTGCCTCTTACAGACCGAAAGGTCAAGGAGAAGAGAGCCATGAAGCAGCATAAGGCGATGCTTGTCGCCCTAATCATCATCTGTATTACCGCCTTACTGGCGGCGCTGGTAATGAGAAAGGACCTCTGTGAGGTTCATTTCCGAACCAGCCAGACTGAAGTTGCTGTTTTCACGGCTTACGAATCCGAGTAAGAGCATCGGCGGGGGGCAATCCCCGCCACTCTTTATGTGTTCGGTTATCCTCTGAGCACCCTGTCATTACCGAAGCCCGCCTCGTGCGGGCTTCTTCATTACAAAATCAGAACATCACCCAGCCCACCAGCGGCGCAACCAGCACCATCACCACGCCTGACAGCATCATCACCAGGCTTGCCACCACGCCTTCCTGCGGGCCGAGCTCGTAGGAGCGTGCGGTTCCGGCGCCGTGTGACGCAGCGCCAAATCCTGCGCCTTTCGCCATCCCTTCCTGAATAGACAGGCGTAAAAAAAGCACATCGCCAATCCCCATGCCAAAGACGCCGGTCACCACGACGAACAGCGCGACCAAATCAGGCTGCCCGCCAAGGGGTTTCGCCGCCGCCAGCGCAAAGGGTGTCGTGACAGAGCGCACTGCCAGGCTGCGCTGAATCTCATCCGGCAACGTAAACAGCCGTGCCAGCCAGACGGAACTGGTCACCGCCACCACCGTTGCGGTAATCACCCCGGCAGAGAGTGACATCCAGTGACGCTTAATGATCGCCAGATTGTCGTACACCGGCACGGCAAACGCGATGGTCGCCGGGCCCAGCAACCACAGCAGCCAGTGCGCTTCACCCATATAGTTTTGATAGGAGATGTGGCCGAACACCAGCATTAGCACCAGCAGAACCGGCGTTAACACCAGCGGCATTAGCGGCAATTTGCGAAAGCGGCGATAGAGACGTTTGTTGGCGAAATAGAGCACCAGCGTAATCGCAAGACACAGCACGCTCAGCTGAAAGTTACTCATGGCGCATCCGCTTCAGTTCGTAGCGATAGACTTTATCCACCACCCAGGCGGTCGCGCCGAGCACCATCATGGTACTGAGCGCAATCACCAGAAAAATACGCCAGCCATCGACCATCAGCAGTTGCGCGTAATTCACCACTGCCACCACGGCTGGCACGAAGAAGAGCAGCATTTCCGCCAGCAGCCAGCGCGAGCCCGCACGTACCCACTTCAGCGGCACAATACGACAGACAATCAGCGCCAGCATCAGCACCATTCCCACCAGGTTGGCGGGCAGCGGCAGATTCAGCCAGTTCACCAGATATTCAGCGAAAACAAACAGCCCAGCGTACAGAATGACCTGCACCGGCACCTGAAGACGTTGCAAAACGGAGGGCATCACGCGCCCTAAGGCCTCAGCCATGAAAGAAGTGTCCGGAAAAAATCAGAGGCGCACAGTATAGTGAGCGCACGAGGATGGCAGAAATGAATTAAACTCATCGCAGGTATAGTTTCGAGGCATAATCATGGACATCAGAACGCTGCGCTATTTCGTTGAAGTGGTACGTCAGCAAAGCTTTACCCGCGCGGCGGAGAAACTTTTCGTCACGCAGCCAACTATCAGCAAGATGCTGAAAAATCTGGAAGATGAACTCAACAGCACCCTGCTCATCCGCGACGGGCGAAAATTGCTGCTCACCGATACCGGACAGGTAGTATTTGAACGCGGGCTGGTGATCCTCGATGAATTTCGCCAGCTGGAAGCCGAACTGACCGATATCAACCACCTCAATAAAGGCCAGCTGCGCCTCGGCATTCCGCCAATGGTCGGCATGATGATGGCCGGGCCCATCAGCCTGTTTCGCCAGCGTTACCCCGGCGTAGAACTCAAAGTGTCCGAATTCGGCGGGCTGACGGTACAGCAGGCGGTGATGAACGGCGAGCTTGATTTAGCCATGACCGCGCTGCCGGTGGAAGAAGAGAGTGGCCTTGCGACGTTGCCGCTATTCAGCCACCCGCTTTGCGTGCTGGTTCCCCGTTCCGGCGAGTGGCTGGAACAGACGTCAGTTTCCCCCGAGCAGCTCGCGGCGCATCCGTTGCTTATCTATAACGAAGATTTCGCCTTAAGTCGTCAGTTGATGCATCTGTTTAATCAACACAACGTGAAGCCGCGTATCGCGGTGCGCAGCGGCCAATGGGATTTCCTCGCGGCGATGGTCCAGGCAGGCGTCGGCGTAGCGATTTTACCGGAACCGATTTGCGAAAGGCTGGATGCGAAAACGCTGCGCTGGCTACCGCTTGAGAGCGAACTCCACTGGCAGCTGGGCATGATCTGGCGGGAAGGGGTTTATTTGTCGCACAGCGCCCAGGCGTGGCTGAAGTGCTGTGAGGGGTTTTGGTTGCCGAAGTAAGCTCGCACCCCTCACCCCGGCCCTCTCCCACAGGGAGAGGGAGAAAACCGGCACCAATATGTAATCTTCTGCGATTGGTTCCCTCTCCCTGTGGGAGAGGGTTAGGATGAGGGGGAGAATCACTCACCCTCAATCAACAGCGCTTCCAGTAAATCAAGGTCGTGCAGCAATTTCTGCAACGTCTCGTTACTGATCTGCCGCGTCGCACGCAGGTGATACAACTCCCCGCGCTCTGAACGCAGCGCCGCCAGGCGGAAACGACGTTCCAGTTGCTCTTCCAGCATGGAGGTTTCCACGTCGTTACGCCCATCGGCGCGGCGACGCAAATTACCAATCACGCGGGAACTGACTTCCGTCAGCAACTGGTTATCAATGTTCTCCTGCGTATCTGCCGCCAGTCGCTCTTCCATCTTCTGAATCGCGACAATCGCCACTTCTGCCGTTGCAGAACGGGCCAGACGCTCCTCTTTTTGCTGCTGTGGTAGATCACGAACTTCAATGTGGCGCAGCAGAATCGGCAGCATAATGACGCCGACAAACAGCGAGAAGAGAATGACGCCCGCCGACAGGAACACCAGCTCATAGCGCGCCGGGAAGACGTTGCCATCGGGCAGCAGCAGCGGGATGGAGAGGACACCGGCAAGGGTAATCGCCCCGCGCACCCCGGCGAAGGAGGCAATCGCCAGCTCGCGCGTTGACCAGCTCCCGAACTCCATCGGTTTTTTCTTCAGGAAACGTTGGCTGAAGCGCTGCATCGTCCACAGCCAGCCAAAGCGCACCAGCATCAGCGCCGCGTAAATCAGCAGAATGTCGGTAAACAGCATCCAGATTTCAACGTTTGGATCCGCTTCTGCAGCCACCAGCGACGTTTCGAGAATACCCGGTAATTGCAGGCCCAACAGCAGGAACACCATGCCGTTAAACACGAACTCCAGCATCGCCCAGGTACTGTTGGCACGCAGACGCATCGCCAGCGGCGCGGTTCGCATCACGCCGGAACGGGTGATGGTCATCCCCGCAGCGACCGCCGCCAGGATGCCGGAAACGCCGACGTGTTCCGCAATCAGATAAGACGCGAACGGCAACAGGAACAGCAGCACGATTTGCGTTGCCGGTTCATCGCCGCCCCAACGGCTGAGGAAGCGCAGCGAGCGACCATACAGCCAACTGACCACAAAACCGGCCAGGATGCCGCCGATGGCGACTTTCAGAAATTCAAGCGTCGCGCCGCCAACGGTAAAGACCATTGTGCCCATGGCAACCGCCACGGCAAACTTCAGCGAGACCAGGCCCGAAGCGTCGTTCATCAACGCTTCACCCTGCAAAATACCCATGATTTTCTTCGGAATGCGCCCTTCACCGACAATCCCGGAGAGCGCAACCGCATCGGTTGGCGACAGTACCGCCGCCAGGGCGAATGCGGGGATCAGTGGGATGCCCGGCACCAGCCAGTAAATCAGGAAACCGATGCCAACCACCGTCACCAGAACCAGCGCAAGGGCGAGGCCGAGGATTTCGCGACCGTGCTCCAGGAATTCACGGGTCGGCGTTTTCCAGCCATCGGCGAACAGCAGCGGCGGAATGAACAGAACGAGGAACAGCTCCGGGTCAAACTCCACGTGAAGGCCAAAAGTCGGCCACGCCAGCAGCGCACCGATGGCAATCTGCATCAGCGGCAGCGGCACCTGAAATGGCAAGACACGGGTTACAACCCCGGAGAGCGAGACCACGAGGGTCATGATGAGTATGGTGAAGAATATTTCCATGCGATCCCTGTTTGCAGCGTTGTCTTATTATCTAAAACGTAAAATATGAAGCGTCATGCCTCTGTATCATACGCATACCAGAGTAACGCAAAAGGAAACGAGACGATCCTTAAAATGAAAAATTGACCGGTAAAAAAATGCGAAAAATCGTTAACAGCTGTCGCGCTGGCACAACCTTGAGGTAATGGTCGCTTTGGGGCTCCAGTCGTTATCGCTTAAGCGTGCGAGTAGCGTCTTTCCGGCATCGATACCGATTTTTCGATGCGGCACAGCCATCGTGGTGAGCGGTGGCTGACACACCCGGCTGACATCACTGTCACCAAATCCCACTACCGCTAAATCCTCTGGCACTTTGATACGCCGCCGCTGGCACTCGTACAACACGCCGCAGGCCAGTTCGTCTGATTCACACACCAGCGCGTCCAGTTCCGGCCAGGCCAGCAGAAATTCCGGTAGCTGCGCCGCGCCAGTCGAAAACGTGGGCGACGAGGCCGCGTTAATAACGCGATCCACAGAACGGTGATGACGCAGCATCGCTTTGTACCACCCTTGTAGATGTTGTTGAAACACCCACTTTTCCTGATTGGCGCACAGCAGACCAATATGCTGATAGCCACGCGTGATGAGCATTTCGGTCAGTTCAAACATCGCGGCGGCATGGTCAATACCGATGTTCATGTCGATAGGATCAGCACGTATCGCCCCAATCTCCATCACCGGGATAGACGCATTTTGCAGCCAGTTACGCACGTTTTCGCTGTGTTCAACGCTCAGTAACACCGCCGCCGCGATGTTAGACGCCAGCAGAGTTTCGAGCAGTTTTTCTTCCTGCTCCGGCTGATGCTGGGACTCCGCCAGCATGATTTGGTAGCCCGCCGGTTGCAGCACCTGCTGCAATCCGGCAAACATTTCTGAGCAGCCAAATTCGCCAAGATGCGGCACGACCATCGCAATCGTCCACGATGAGGCGGAAGCCAACGCGCTCGCCGCCAGATTCGGCACATAGCCAAGCTCCTGAACGGCCGCTTCAATTTTCTCGCGTAACTTATCCGATACCGCCTCGGGCGTTCGCAGCGCCCTGGATACGGTCATCGTTCCAACCCCCGCCAGTTGGGCGACATCGGCCAGGGTAACCTTTCCCGTACTGCGTCGTTTTCGGGTAATCGACATTTGAATTCCTGAGTAAACGCTATGTTATTAGAGAGTTAGCGATCATTTTTTCTTCACATGGTGGGCAGTATACGCCGGAAATCCACAATTTTGCTGTGAATTGATGCGCCTCGATTTGATAGCGCTATCACAATTTCCAATGATACATTTTGATAGCGCTATCTTTGTGACAATCATCACGGTTACTAACTTCGCCGTTGAATAAAGTTTGCTCATTCCATACACCCACGTTGCAGGAGAATCCATGTGCTGAACCAATGGCTGAATGACACCACCATTGCACTACGAAACGAGGTCGAAAGCTGGCCTCAGGCGCTGGAGATTTGTGCTCAGCCACTGCTTGAGTCCGGCGTTATCGAACCCGGTTACGTGACGGCGATAATCCAGCAGCATCAAAAATTGGGCCCCTATTACGTCCTGGCACCCGGCCTGGCAATGCCACACGCCCGTCCGGAAGAAGGCGCACGAGGAATGGGATTATCATTGCTGAAGTTACAGCACGGTGTAACGTTCGGCGCCGATGAATTTGATCCTGTCGATGTAATTATCATGCTCGCCGCTCCCGATAAGCACAGCCATATTGAAATGATTTCGGCGCTTGCCGAGCTTTTTTCCAGCGAAGAGGATCTCGCTTTGCTTCATCAGGCGAAAACATTAGAGGAGATTAAAACCATTATTTCTCGTTTCTGATTTTATTTTTCTCCGTTTTAAATGCTCACGATCTCCCCTGACATCGTGCGCCCGTACTCTACTCAAAATAAGGTAATAACCATGAAAATAATGGCAATTTGTGGCTCCGGTTTGGGCAGTAGTTTTATGGTGGAAATGAATATCAAAAAAGTGCTGAAGAAATTAAATATTGAGGCGGAGGTTGAGCACTCAGATTTATCTTCGGCAACACCTGGCGCAGCCGATCTTTTTGTGATGGCGAAAGATATTGCCAGTAGCGCCAGCGTTCCGGAAAGTCAGCTCGTCGTCATTAACAACATTATCGATATTAATGAATTAGAAACTAAGCTCAGCGCTTATTTCTCGGCACAATAATCCTGATTAAAGCGAGGCGGATATGTTTATCCTTGAAACGCTAAATTTTGTTGTCGATATTCTTAAAGTCCCGTCCGTTCTGGTCGGGTTAATCGCCTTAATTGGCCTCGTGGCACAGAAAAAATCATTTTCTGATGTGGTTAAAGGCACCATCAAAACCATTCTCGGCTTCATTGTGCTGGGAGGCGGCGCATCCGTACTGGTAGGTTCACTGAATCCACTCGGCGGGATGTTCGAGCACGCGTTCAACATTCAGGGCATCATTCCTAACAACGAAGCGATCGTCTCTATCGCGCTGGAAAAATATGGCGCATCGACGGCACTTATTATGGCTTTCGGCATGGTCGCCAATATCATCGTCGCCCGCTTCACACGGCTGAAGTACATCTTCCTGACCGGGCACCATACGTTTTATATGGCGTGCATGATCGGCGTGATTTTGACGGTGGCGGGCTTCGACGGTATCGGTCTGGTATTTACCGGCTCACTGATTCTTGGCCTGGTGATGGCCTTCTTCCCGGCGCTGGCACAGCGTTACATGAAGCGTATTACTGGCACTGACGATATCGCGTTTGGTCACTTCGGCACGCTGGGTTATGTGCTTTCTGGCTGGATTGGCAGCCTGTGCGGGAAAGGTTCACGCTCTACCGAAGAGATGAACCTGCCGAAAAATCTAAGCTTCCTGCGCGACAGTTCAATCTCTATCTCGCTCACCATGATCATTATTTACATGATTCTGGCCGTCAGTGCCGGGCGTGAATATGTTGAAACTCAGCTCAGCGGCGGGCAAAACTACCTGGTTTACTCCATCATTCAGGCCATCACCTTTGCGGCGGGCGTGTTCATCATTCTGCAGGGTGTACGGTTAATCCTCGCGGAAATCGTGCCGGCCTTTACCGGCTTCTCAGAAAAGCTGGTGCCTAACGCCCGACCTGCGCTGGATTGCCCGGTGGTGTACCCGTATGCACCAAACGCAGTTTTAATTGGTTTCCTGTTCAGCTTTCTCGGCGGGCTGGTCGGCTTATTCCTGCTCGGTCAGTTCAAGCTGGTACTGATTCTTCCTGGCGTCGTGCCGCACTTCTTCACCGGCGCAACCGCTGGCGTATTTGGTAATGCCACCGGGGGCCGTCGCGGCGCGATGATCGGCGCATTTGCCAATGGACTGCTGATCACCTTCCTGCCTGTGCTGCTGTTGCCAGTGCTGGGGGCGATTGGCTTCGCGAATACCACCTTCTCCGACGCGGATTTCGGCGTCGTTGGCATCATCATGGGTAACCTGGCGCGCTACCTCTCTCCGATGGCGATTACCGGCCTGGTGGTGGCGCTGTTTGCGCTACTGGTGGTCTACAACATCGTGAAAAGTAAACCTAACGCGCAGCAGCAGGATACAGGAGCAAAATCATAATGTGTGATGAACTGAAAAAACTGGCGCGTGATATTCGCGTCGCCACGCTGAAATCCTTAACCCAGCTCGGTTTTGGCCACTATGGCGGCAGCATGTCGGTTGTGGAAACGCTGGCGGTGCTGTATGGCGACGTGATGCGCATCGACCCCGCCGACCCGGACTGGCCGCAGCGCGACTATTTTGTCCTGTCGAAAGGTCATGCAGGCCCGGCACTGTACAGCACCCTGGCGATTAAAGGTTATTTCCCGATGGAGGAGCTGGCCACGCTTAACCAGAATGGCACGCGCCTGCCAAGCCACCCGGACCGGCTCAAAACACGCGGCGTGGATGCCACCACCGGCTCGCTCGGCCAGGGGATATCCATTGCGGCAGGAATGGCGCTGTCGCATAAGCTCGCCAGCCGCCCAAACCGCGTATTTTGCATTGTCGGTGACGGCGAACTGAATGAAGGCCAGTGCTGGGAAGCGTTTCAGTTTATTGCCCACCATAAGCTGAACAATCTGTTGGTGTTTATCGACTGGAACAAGCAGCAACTGGACGGGGAGCTGGACGACATTATCGCCCCCTTCGATCTTGCGGAAAAATTCCAGGCTTTCGGTTTCGATGTGCAAACGGTGAAAGGCGATGATATTGCAGCGATTCAGGCCGTCACCCGCCCGGTACGCAGCGGTGATGAGCGTCCTCGCATCGTGATTCTTGATAGCGTGAAAGGACAAGGCGTGCCTTATCTGGAAAGTTTGAGCAACACCCACCATCTGCGCCTGAATGATGAGATGCGAGAGGCGCTGACTGAATCTATTCGCCAACTGGAGGCCGCATATGATTAAGGTTGCACCTGCGGGAGAGAAAGACACCGTTGAAATGCGTAAAGTCTATGCAGGATTTATCGCCGAACAGGTGAAGGCGGGCAGCGAGATTATCGCGCTGGAGGCAGACCTGATGAGCTCGATGGCGATGGATAGCGTGCAGCGTGAATTCCCCCGCCACGTTATCAACTGCGGGATCATGGAAGCCAACGTGATTGGCACTGCGGCAGGCCTGGCGCTCACCGGGCGGAAACCCTTCGTCCACACGTTTACCGCGTTCGCCAGCCGTCGCTGCTTCGACCAGTTGTTTATGTCGCTGGATTATCAGCGCAATAACGTCAAAGTCATCGCCTCTGACGCGGGCGTCACCGCTTGCCACAACGGCGGCACACATATGTCATTTGAGGATATGGGCATTGTGCGCGGGCTGGCGCACTCCGTGGTACTGGAAGTAACCGACGCGGTGATGTTCAAAGATATTCTGCGCCAACTTGCCACGTTGGAGGGTTTTTATTGGGTACGCACCATCCGCAAACAGGCGCCAACGGTTTATCAGGCGGGCTCAACATTCACTATCGGTAAAGGCAACGTTCTGCGCGACGGCAATGACATCACGTTGATCGCTAACGGTATTATGGTAGCGAAAGCGCTGGAAGCGGCGGAAAAGCTTGCTGCTGAAGGGGTGAGTGCCGCCGTTATCGATATGTTTACGCTCAAGCCAATTGACCGCATGCTGGTGAAGAACTATGCCGAGAAAACCGGGAGAATTGTCACCTGCGAAAACCACAGCATTCATAACGGGCTGGGCTCGGCGGTGGCGGAAGTCCTGGTGGAAACCTGTCCGGTGCCGATGCGCCGTGTGGGCGTGAAAGAACGCTATGGCCAGGTAGGTACGCAGGAATTTCTGGAGCAGGAGTATGGGTTGACTACCAATAATATTATTTCCGCTGCGCGGGAACTGCTCTAGCTCATCGATGAAGACCATCTATTCTACAGGTGGTCTTTACTCTTCAAAGGACGTGAGATTATAGATTCACATCAGAGATATTATTTTCTCTGCAGGGATAAACCTTTTATTAACTCACCTTCGCCTTAACTTTCCCCTCTAAAATATCTACACTGATTCAGATTTTAAATCTTTGATACATGCTCCGCTCTATATGCAATCATTCCGCCCCCCGAATTATTAACGCCACACCCAAAATGAGAGTCGCGGTACGTTTCAAATCCCTAGGTTAACAAAACGTTAATATTGATAACGCAGTGTTTATTTAATGTTCTTATTATTCGACATGCATCTTGTTCACATTGGTAGAAATGGAAATAACTCATTGATAGTAAAAGGAATGATGGCGAAAATACTATTTCATTATGTTTTGTGTTTGTTCCATAGGATTATTCCCTGCGATTGTTGAATTGAATTTGAAATTAATAATAAGGATATTAAGGAGTAAGTTATGTATAAGGTGTACGCACAAGATTGCTATGCCAGAAATGGTCTAAACTCGATTATTTCCGATATTAAAGGAATTAAAAACATCGAACTTACCGTACTCTATGATCAAGATGAGTACGAAGTTTCAACTTTATCTCGATATTGGCGAGATAAGGATATTGCATGTGTCATTTTAACAAATACGATCAATAAAAAAATTCTCATATCTAAAAACGTTTTAGTTATGAGCATTAAATCATCTGTTGACGAAATAAAAAAAGCGATCGAGTCTTTTATTTCGAATTTTTATCGTGTTATCAGAAACAGCAATGTTAATTATCTATACTCTCATAAAATAGTAAATCAACAATTAACAGATGCAGAGGTCAGAGTAGTTAGATATCTCTGCCGCGGTGTATCGCCAGCAAAGATTGCTTCCTCCGAAAAAATCACCGTCAAGATGGTGAGCCTGTATAAAAGAAGCGCAATGGTAAAAATTAACGCCAGAACAACACAGGATTTATTTCTGGCATTTTCCTCTTCTCAAAAATTCTCTGCGATGACCGCTTTTGGATAAAACATTAATCTGACCCTTAGGATTTCGATATTTATGGAAACTAATTCATTTAATTGTATTAGAGAAAATAAAATACTGATTAAGATAGTTGTGCTTATCAACATCTTTTTTCAGATTTGTTTTCCGTTGGCTATTGTGTTTACTCCAGCAATGGCTGAACAATTAAACACTACATCGCATTTATCAGCATGCGGAAATCCTAATGATAGTCAGGATAATTCATTAACACCTGTCAGCCCGTCGTCATCCTGCAAGCCTCATAAAGAAGATGACCAGGCGGTTACTCAACAGCAAACGGCCTCTTTTTTGCAGCAAGGAGCTACGTTACTGTCAGGAAAACACAGCAGCCAGCAACTCACCCAATTGGCCACACAGTCGCTAGGCAATTCAGCAAACGAAGAAGTTAATCGCTGGCTGAATGGTAAGGGAACTGCACGGATCGGACTAAACGTCGATGATCGGTTTTCCCTCAAAAATTCTCAGTTTGATCTTTTGCTTCCTCTGTGGGAAGGACAGTCTGATCTCCTGTTTACACAAAATAGTCTTCATCGAAATGATGAACGTACTCAGTCCAACCTGGGGTTCGGCCTGCGTCACTTTACGCCTGAGTATATGGCAGGCATCAATACCTTCCTTGATTATGACTGGACTGAACAACAAGCCCGTGCGAGTTTGGGGCTGGAATATTTCCGCGATTATTTGAAAATCAGCGCTAACAATTATCAGCGTCTCACAAACTGGAAGGATAGTCATAAAGTTCAGGATTACCAGGTCCGACCGGCTAACGGTTGGGACATTCGAGCGCAAGGTTACCTGCCCTCTTATCCGCAACTGGGGCTAGGCCTCAGTTGGGAACAATATTACGGTCACCAGGTTGCACTATTTGGTAAGGATGACCGTCAGCGCAATCCTCACGCTGTGTCGGGGAAAATTGCCTACACCCCTATTCCGTTACTCACGCTGAATGCAGAACACCGTGGAGGCAAATCTGGCGCGAAAGAAAGTCGTTTGGGACTGGATATAAATTATCAGGTTGGTGTGCCCTGGAGAAAACAAATAGACCAGAATGAAGTGGCCGCTTTACGTACCCTGCAAGGCAGTCGATACGATCTTGTCGATCGCAATAACGATATTGTTCTGGAGTATCGAAAAAAAGAAGTTATCCGTCTGAAGATGGAGAAGCTTATCACCGGATACAGCGGTGAGCGTAAACCAATCCAAACAACGTTGACCAGCAAATATGGCCTGAAAGAAATGGTATGGTCTGGCGATCGCTTCATCCAAAATGGAGGAGCAATTAACTCAATGGGTGGAAGCTGGCAGCTACTTTTGCCGGCCTATCAGCCTGGGCCGGAGGGAGATAATACCTATACTCTCACGGCGGTGGCTATTGATCAAAAAAATAACCGTTCAAAACCTGCTTCGGTGCAGGTAACGGTATTAGCCCCCCTTGTGAGTATTGCGAACAGCACCATCGAGCCGCAGAAAAGCGCCTTGCCCGCAGATGGGCATGCAATGCAGCTCATGACGCTGACCTTACGTGATGCTGATAATAAGATACTGACTCAACCTTTATCAGCGAATGATATTCACATCACCCTCGTGTCTAAAACACGTGGTGTTCAATCTGCGACCCTCTCATCCGTCAAACCAACCAGTCAAAGTGGTCAGTTTCAGTTTTCCGTTACTGCCGGGACTCAAGAAGAAATTGTAAAAGTGGTTCCTCGCATTGGCGATATCACCCTGGGTAGCGCTGAAATAGAAATGGTTGCGGCACTGGCCGATGAAGGGCAATCGACTCTCACCGTCACGCCGGCAACGCTTGCGGCTAATGGTAATGAACGGGCAGAAATCGTCTTTGTGCCAAAAACCATTAAGGGTGAGTTTCTTTCTAACCTTAACAACGTCACCTTCCTGATGGAGGGCGTTAATAAAGCCAAATTACACATCACGCCTGTTGACGCAAAAGAAGACAGTTATCGTAGCTGGATTAGTGGAACTCAGGCCGGAGAAGTGACGATCTACCCTGTCATTAACGGCAAAAAAATGTCCAATCCACACACTTTAGTCACTTTCCATGGTGATAGCGCCACAGCACATGTGATCTCCCTGGAGACAGACAAAAAAAATGTACCTGCTGACGGGAAAAGTGTCGCAACACTGACCACTACTGTTAAGGATGCCCAGGGTAACCCGGTGACCAATAGCCTGGTAAAATTCACAACCGACCAGGGCACCCTAAGCAGCAATGAAGTATTAACAGACGCCAATGGACAGGCACGCACACAAATCAGTAGTACAGCGGCACTGGCCGCAACAATTAGTGCCTCTGCACAGGCTCAGACAAGCAGTCAGCAAGTCACGGTCATCTTCACCTCTGATAACCAGTCGCAGAGGGTCAGCTCGCTCGTTGCCGATCGCGAAACTGCACCGGCAGATGGAAAAACAGCGATAACGCTCACCGCCACCGTTCAGGACGCAAACGGTAATCCTATTGTCGGACAAAACGTCATTTTCAGCAGCGATAATGGAACGTTGAATATCAGCGAAGCACAAACCGATAATAACGGTCTGGCGCGTACACAGCTCACCGCGGTAAAAGCGGGCATCGCCAATGTCACGGCACATACGGATATTGATAAAGCCGGTAAAACCAAATCGGTAAAATTCGTGGCCGATGAATCTACTGCAGTCATCAGCCAACTTGACGCCGATCGTCTGGAATCGACAGCAGATGGTCAAAGTCTGATCACTTTTACAGCTACACTTTCTGATGCAAATGGCAACAGCGTAAGTGGTGCTGAAATCAAATTCTCAACCTCACTGGGTCAATTGAGTGAACCGCAAGGAACCAGTGACGCAAACGGTCAGGTTAAAGTTTCGCTACTAAGCTTCGATGCGGGAAGTGCCGTAGTGGTTGCAACCAGCACAAGCGATACCAGAGGGAAAAGTAAGACGGTCAATTTCTTGCCTGATACGTCGAATGCGCTTATCAGCGCAATCAGTGCCGATCGTACCGAAGCCATTGCCAATGGTCAGGATAAAGTGACCGTGACTGTAACTGTAACGGACCCAAACAATAATCCTACAGCAGGAATTGCGGTGAGATTAACTTCAGCACTTGGTCTGGTCACCCCTTCAACAGTCATTTCTGACGCCAGTGGTCATGCCAGAGTTGTTTTGACCAGTATTCAGTCCGGGGATATCTCGGTGACCGCTACCACTACCAGCGATCGCCAGGGCAAAAGTCAGGTTGTGCATTTTAAGGCTGATGTCGCAACCGCCGCTATTTCTGAGCTTACCGCAGATAAATCAAAAGCCATTGCTGACAGCAAGGACGCAATCACGATCACCGCAAAATTAACGGATAGCAATGGCAACCCCGTCAGCCATCAAACCATTAAATTCAGTACGAATAATGGCATCCTCAGCGCTGCGGAAGCCACAACAGATGTAAATGGTAAAGCGATGGTTACGCTTACGAGCTCCACATCAGGAACCTCATCGGTAGTTGCAACGACTGTGACCGATACCAGGGGTAAACGCCTGGATCTGAACTTCAGCGCTGATCCGTCTACCGCAGCCATTGACTCGCTAATTAGCAACCAGGACAGCGCGCTTGCAGATGGAGCGGCGGCTATTATTTTTACCGCTACGCTGAAAGATCATTATGGCAACCCGGTTGCCGGCCAAAAAGTACTCTTTGCTACGAGTGGCGGTACATTGAGTAATATCTCTGCAATCACAGATGCCAACGGCCAGGGCCGTGTACAACTTGTCAGCACGCGCATGGGCAGTGTGACGGTATCTGCGACCAGCGCAACAGATCCTGGCGGAAAGCAGAAGACCGTCATATTCAAGGCTAACGCAGCAACGGCTAAAATCGATACGCTGACGGCCAGCCGCGACAGTGGAACAGCGAATGGGCTTGATAAAATAACCCTCACTGCGACGCTTAAGGACGCAATGGGTAACCCTGTTCCAGGCGAATCCGTTGTTTTCAGCCAAAATCTTGGCGCATTGTCCGCACCCGGCGGAACAAGTGACCAAAACGGACAGGTCAGCGTCGATATCACTAGCGTTAAAAGTGGTAGCGCTTCCGTAAGCGCCACCAGCACCACTGATCCATCAGGGAAATCAATCACAATTCAGTTTGTTGCAGACACAACCACTGCCGCCGTCACGCTTCTTGATTCAGATAAAGCGAGTGCTCCAGCGGATGGCAAAACAGCTATCGCACTTACTGCAACAGTTCAGGATGCACATGGAAATACCGTGCCGTCTGTCGCCGTAAGGTTTATCAGCGATAAAGGCGCTCTGAGCGCCAGCGAAGCCATGACGGATCGTAATGGCCTTGCTCATGTCACCGTAACCAGTACGCAGGATGGCCCTCTTACGGTCACCGCCACAACGCTGACAGTATCGGCGGGCAAAAGTAAAACACTCAACTTTTATGCAGATGCATCAACGGCTGTCGTCGCGACACTGTTGTCAGACCGAAACACGTTAACGGCCGATGGAAAAAGTATGGCCACTCTGACTGCAACGCTAAAAGATGCCCATGGAAACCGTGTACCCAATACCGTTGTGACGGTGAGTACCACGCTTGGAAAGCTCAGCGTAACTCAGACGAAAACCGATGCTCAGGGCGAAGCTACGTTCACCCTCACAGGCACGACTGCCGGTGATGCACGTGTTAGCGCAATAACGGATAGCGATAAACAAGGAAAAACGGCTCAAATCACATTCAATGCGGATGCGACCAGCGCATCAATCACTAAACTGATAGCGGATCGCGATCGCGCTACAGCTAACGGCAGCGCATTTATCACATTAACAGCGACCGTTGAGGATGCTTTCGGTAACCCCGTTCCCGCACAGACCATCCATTTCACAACCGATCGCGGCAATCTCAGCGCAACCTCCGCTATCAGTAACGATCGCGGCCAGGCGGTGATTCAGATCTCCAGTCTAAAAGATGGGGTTGCCAATGTGGTTGCCAGTCACGCAAACGATCCTCAAGGCAAACGCATTGCACTGACTTTCGTCGGGGATATCTCGACGGCAAAAGTGACCAGCCTGACGCCTGACCGTACCAGCGCAACCGCGGATGGTCGTATGGCGATTGCGCTGACGGCCCTGGTGACTGACGTTAACAACAATCCCGTTCCAGCAGCCAACGTCAGTTTTAGCGCCACGGATGGAAATCTTTCCAGCCAACAAGCAGTGACAGACGACAAAGGCCTCGCCGTTGTCAGGATAACCGCGCTTCATGCGGGTGGGATCGTGGTAACCGCAAAAGCCGACGCCGATGCCAATGGTCAGCAAGCGTCACTAACATTCGTCGCCGACAGCACAACGGCCTCGGTGCAAAGCCTGACAGCGGATCGTTCAGAGGCTACAGCTGACGGGAAAATGTTGGTAACGTTGACTGCCCTTCTCCATGATGCCAATGGAAATCCTGTCAAGGACGAAACCGTCCACTTTACCAGCGATGCAGGCCAGTTAAGCGGATCTACGGCAACAACCGATACCCATGGCGAAGCTGTAATTACATTAAGCAGCCGTCAATCTGGCATGGTCACAGTAAAAGCATCCAGTGCCACCGATGTGGCAGGGAAAACCGCTGGGATCAAATTTATCGCAGATAAAACGACTGCTGCCGTGGCGAGTCTTACCGCCGATCGAGACACTATTACCGCTGATGGTAAACAGGCGATTGGGTTAACGGCCCTGGTCCAGGACGCGAACGGCAACCCTGTGGAAGGCAATATTGTGACGTTTACCAGCGTAAAAGGGAAACTGAGCAAAACGACGGCAACAACGGATAACTTAGGCCAGGCCTATGTGCAAATTACCAGTGTAATTAGCGGACAGGACACGGTTTCCGCCACCAATGCTACAGACAGCAAGGGAAAATCAAAAACGCTGGTTTATACGGCAGACAAAACGACCGCGCGTATCATTAGCCTTACCCCAGATAACACCGAAGCAATCGCAGACGGTAAAGATGCTATTTCCCTTAGCGCTATCGTTAAAGATGCTAACGGTAACCTTATCCCGGCACTTAGCGTAACGTTTGCCAGCACTGGCGGCGCACTGAACGCGACGAGCGTTGACACCAACGCTCAGGGCGTGGCGACCGTTAAACTTACCAGCCTGGCGGCAAGTAGCATTGTGGTAAAAGCGACAAGTGACAACGATGTTACGGGGAAACAAGCCCAGGTGACATTTATGCCAGATGCTTCAACTGCCACAATAAGCGCCTTAAAGCCTGACCGCCAGACGGCACTGGCAGACGGCAAAGCGGCAATCGGCTTTACTGCCTATGTCATTGATGCGAATAAAAACCCGGTTCCGGGTATTAGCATCGGCTTTAGCACGACAAAAGGGATGCTATCTGCAGGTAGCGGCATAACCGACATTCAAGGACACGCCTGGGTTGAGCTGCGCAGTCTTGAATCCGGGAATGCAACGGTCAAAGCATCAACAGCGAACGATGCAACAGGCGTCAGCAGCAGCGTCAATTTTGATGCTGATGCTTCCACGGCAAAAGTAACCTCGTTCACGGCGGATCGTTACGATGCTACGGCTAATGGAAAAGATAACGTTACCCTGAGCGCAAAACTGCAGGATATTAACGGCAATCCGGTATCTGGTGTCGAGGTAAGTTTCATCACCTCGCTGGGGAATTTGAACACAGCGAAAGCGATGACTCGTCAGGATGGTATTGCTCAGGTGGTGTTAAATAGCACGAAGATAGGTGGCGCGAAAGTAACGGCAGTGAGCCAAACAGACGCTAACGGCAAGCAGCTTGAAGTGCAATTTAGCGCGGATAGCTCAACCGCACGAGTCACTTCGTTGACATCCAGCGCGACGGAAGCACTGGCCAATGGCAAGGAGTCCATTTTACTGACCGCAACCCTTATGGATGCGCTGGGTAATCCTGTATCAGCCACAGAGATAACTTTCGCCAGTAATTTGGGAGCCCTTGAGGCAAATAGCGTAATTACCGATAAGCAAGGTCTGGCACAGACACGCATCATCAGTACCCGCTCTGGTTCTGCCACTGTGAGTGCCACCGCCAGGACTGATAATACGGGGCAAAATATCACGCTGGCATTCAATGCAGATGCCTCCACCGCGAGTGTAATTTCTCTCACTGGAGATAAGCAGAAAGCCGTCGCCAATGGCAAAGATGCGATAAAGCTTACCGCTATTCTCGCGGATGCCCATGGTAACCGGGTTGCCAATGCTCCGGTAAGTTTCACCACATCTCGTGGGGTGCTCAGTCAAACTCAGATGAAAACGGATGCGAATGGCGCGGCACAGATAACGATCTCAAGCATCGAAGCTGGCTTAACAAATATTAATGCGAAATCTGCCCAGGATATTCAGGGAAGCGATCTCTCGATCACGTTTGAAGCAGACAAAACGACTGCCAGAATGATAGCGCTGGATACCAGTTCCGATAGCGCAATCGCTGATGGCAAAATGAACATCACCTTAACTGCAACCATTGCAGATAAAAACGGCAACCGAATATCTGGTGCAACGGTATTTTTTAATACCGACGGAGGAACACTGGGAGCAAACCAGGTCATCACCAATATTGAGGGAAAAGCAGAAGTTCTGATTGGCAGCACTAAATCTGGAGTCGTCAATGTGACAGCCGGTTTAAGCGGCAGTAGCGTAGATAAAACGCGTCAACTGACTTTTAATCCGGATAGTAAGACAGCCATTGTCAGTACGTTGACCTCTGATATACCCAACGCGACCGCCGACGGGAAATCAGAAATTACCCTGACCGCCACCATCAAGGATGCAAATGGCAATCGGGTTCCAGCAGTCGAGCTGATCTTTGCGATAACAGACGGGCAACTTAACGCTCAGACTGGAATAAGTGACGCGAATGGTGAGGCTAAGGTCATTCTGACGAGTACATTAGCGAAAACTATCACCGTAACGGCAAGGACAAAACAAGAGTCCACGGGTAAAAAACATGATGTTCAGTTTAATGCTGATATTTCAACAGCCACTATCACTGCGCTGGAGACAGATAGCCCCAGCATTGTGGCAGATGGCAAAGCGATGGCAACATTAACGGTGACGGTTGAAGACGCCTGGCATAACCCTGTGCCTAACGTGCTCATTGCGCTGAGTACCCCGCTGGGTACGCTGGCTGAAAGCAGGTTAACAACGAATAGCCTGGGGCAAGCGCAGACAACGTTCAGCAGCGTGAAATCAGGCGAAGCACAAATCACCGCTCGCAGTGTCGTTGGTGCCAATAGTATCAAGACCGTCATGGTAACCCTGGTTTCTGATAGCCTGACCGCGCGGGTAATATCCCTGACGGCGGATAAAACGGCCATGGTCGTCAGTGATACCGATGGTGTCACGTTATCCGCCGTTGTTCAGGATGCCAATGGCAACCCGGTGGAAGCGCAGAATGTCACATTTGAAAGTGACGCTGCAGAGATCCCACCACTGAACGGGACAACGGATAGTTCGGGGCACGTAAGCGTATTGCTCGTCAACACAAAAGCTATCGCGACAACCTTAACAGCGAAAATTGCTACAGACAGCCAGGGTCAGAGTGTTTCATTGACGTTCTCACCTGGAGAACCGAGCAAAATTCACTCGTATTCAAAAACAGAGGCAGAACCTGGTGAAGTCCTGAATTGGGAGTTCTCCATTCAGGACAAGTATGGGAATGATGTCCCAGGTCGCGGCATTGTCTTTACGAATGTCGATGCTTATGACAAAAAACAAAAACTTTATCCCACCATGGTCAATACCTTACTTATTGATGGGAACAACATTAATAAGAGGAAATATGTCACAGATGCTAACGGTCGTCTGACAGTACAAGTGAAGGGAACGCCTGGTTATAGATATCTGCTGACGGTTACATCTAATAATGTGCCTGCAACAACGGAGGTCATATTCTATACGCTTACTAGCCCAGACTCAGCGGAGGCCAGCCTATACGGACACATGCCTGAAACGATTACGGTAGATGGGGTAACCTTTATGCGACCACCATTGCAAAAAGAGGCCGCAAGCTGGGGACAATACGTGGCTGGCTCAGAGGTATGGGCAACGGATAGTGCTGCAGCAAGCACTAAATATTGCACCAGCAAAAATGCCAAATTGCCATCTAAAGATGAACTCATTAGTCTAATCAAAAGTGGCGAAATGACAAAAAATGGCTGGCCTAAACCTACTTATCCTGTTCTGTGGTCTTCAACAACAGGGTACGTCGTGAACGTGAATACGGGCATAGCTGTCAAAGACAACATGGCTAGTGCAAATGCATATCTATGTAGAAAGTAATGACCTTTCTCGCAAGTCATACTATATGAAGTAATACGAAATGATAACCCTCCTCTGTAAAA